>JAITIA010000116.1 GCA_031279695.1 Prevotellaceae bacterium
ATTTTTTAGCAAAATTAGAGAAATTATTTCTTGTTCCTGCTGATACATTTGATAACGTAACAGGTAAATTTCCAATAGGTTTCTTCATTTGGAATACCGAACAAAAAAACAAGTTTATAAGAATAAAAGCCGATGTTTATAAAGATGATAGTTCGTTTCTAACAACAAAGCAAATATATTCTTATGAAAATACAAAAGGCAAAATAAATAATTGGTTGTCTCAAAATGCAGACAAAAACGACAGAAATATAGGGACTTTGGTGGCGGATGCTCCTGATTTTCAAAATAACAATTATATCGTAATTCAAACTAATAAAGGAAAAAGTCATAAAATTTATTTTCCCGTAACGCTGAATAATTTAATTCAATCGTCGATTTATTTCGCTGTTCGCAAGGTTATTCCCGCCACTTGGCTCAACGACCGCGACCAGTTTCTTTATCCAAATAAAAAATGGGAAAAAGATTTCGAGTTTCAAAATAACTGTCTGGCTTATGCGCTGTTTAATAATAATATATCTGCAAAAGACGGCGTAAATCACTGGATTCCGTTTGCTGAAAACGAAGTGGATGCGCGAACAGAATTTGAAAGTCATTTTATGCTTAGTTTTTTGAGTGGAAAAATTGTGCAAAATGCTTATTCAGACTTATTTTCACAATTGGAAGACAAAAATAAAACCAACTGGCAAAAGGGACAAAAACGCGAATTTTCTGCCGAAGCGCAAGCCATTTTCAATGCCGGACGTGAACTTTGGAAATATTATCATACTCAAAAAAATATCAACGTAAATGCCTCATTTTACGATATTCGCGAATATTTTCAGGGACGTAACGACAAAGGTAAAATGAATAATAAAAGCGATGACGAAAAATATAATGAATTTATCGATATTTTGCGTGAAAAAATAAATCTTTTGGCTGAAAAAATTGAGCCGAAAGTGTATGAATATGGTTTTTTGAAAAAATAATAAAAAACTGTTATACAAAGTGATAAAATTAAAAAACAATTATATAATCAGTAATAAATGGATATATCAAAAATTGGAAAAATAGCCCTGCTTGACCATCTCAACGACCGTTTCGATATTGTGCAAAATTCGACACTGAGGGCTTTCGACGACGCCGCCGTTATAAACTCGGCAAATGGAACAAAACAGATTTGTTCCGAAATTTTCCTCGAAGGCATACATTTCAACCTTGTATATACCCCTTTGCAACATTTGGGATACAAGGTTGTAACACATGCCGTTTCAAACATTGTCGCCATGAACAGTCAGCCTCGTCAGATACTTGTTTCAACCGCCGTTTCGTCGCGTTTTCAAGTTGCCGATATCGAACTGCTTTACGATGGAATACGCTCAGCATGTTCGATTTACGGGCTCGAATTGCTCGACAATAATTTGACCGCCTCGCTGACAGGTATGACGGTTGGCATAACCTGTATCGGCGAAGCAAAGGAGGCGGATCTCTGCTATCGCGGCGGCGCGGGCGTAAACGACCTGATTTGTCTGTCGGGCAGTTTGGGGGCGGCATACGTTGGGTTGCAAGTTCTTGAACGCGAACGCTATGTTTTTGAACAAAACCCGCAGGCACAGCCACAACTCGAAGGCTATAATTATGTACTGGGTAAACAACTTCATCCACAGGCACGTACCGATATGACCGCAATATTTGCCGAACAGGACGTGAAACCTTCAGCAATGACGGATATTGTTGATTGTCTGGCTTCCGACCTGCTGCAAATATGCAAACAGTCGAGCGTGGGCGCAAGAATTTATCTCGACCGAATTCCCGTCGCTTCCGAAACTGTTGCCGCCTGTCGGGAAATGAACATCGACCCTGTAACGGCGGCACTCAATGGCGGCGACGATTTTGAGTTGCTGTTTACCGTACCGCTTGCAAAATACGAACAAGTCAAAAATCTTGCGGGATTTGAGGTTATTGGACATGTAACCGACGCTGCACAAGGCGCTTACCTCGTTACGCCCGAAGGCGGCGAAATAAAAATTACAGCACAGGGATGGTCGGATGTTTAGTTCAGTATGTTTGATATTAGTATTACAAAAGGTTAAAAATTGATTTTGCATAACTGTTTTGTCTGTCAAAATATTTTAACAACAGTCCAAAAGAAACTCAGGTCGGTATAATTTGCCTGTGAATTTTCGAAATCCGGTCGGATTTTGGACGTTCAAAATACTGCAATAAATACTCGAAACTTATCTTTTTGACCGGATAAACCGCCTCAAAACACCTGCGTTTGCAACTCAAAATCACCTTTCTATTTAATTTATTTGCATATTTCAAATATATCATCTACCTTTGGGACGATTTTGAAATGGAAAAAATTATGAATTTGGAAAAAAACAGAGTATGGATTTTTCGGTAGATAATGTAGTTTCTTTAGTTGCTTTTTTATTATTTATAAGCATCATTGCCGGCAAAACGGGCTATCGGTTTGGCGTGCCGATTCTGGTACTGTTTCTCGGAGTGGGAATGATTTTTGGACACGACGGTTTTGGTTTGCAATTCTCGAGCCCCGACGTGGCACAGTTTGTTGGCGTACTTGCGCTGAATACCATACTGTTTTCAGGAGGTATGGATACAAAATATCTCGAAATCCGTCCCGTTCTTGTGCAGGGAATTGTTCTGGCAACGCTGGGCGTGCTGCTGACGGCAGTTCTGACCGGACTGTTCATCTATATGCTTACGCAACACGTTTTTACCTCAATAGCATTCTCCATTCTGGAAGCCCTGCTGCTGGCGTCGGTCATGTCGTCAACCGACTCCGCCTCCGTTTTTGCCATACTTGGCTCGAAGGGAATTTCGCTCAAACAGCGTCTCCGCCCTCTGCTCGAACTGGAAAGCGGAAGCAACGACCCTATGGCATACATGCTTACCATCACCTTTATTCAGTGGATACAAAGTTCCAGCAACGACGCCGGTTTTCTGGTTATCGCCAGCAATTTTCTTCTGCAACTGACAGTTGGCTCGCTGCTGGGTTATTTTCTCGGACGGTTTGCGGTAAGAATAATCAACAAACTTGACCTCGACAATGAAGCGCTCTATCCCGTGCTGATGATAAGCGTGCTGTTTATAATATTTTCCATAACCAACTATCTGCAAGGCAATGGTTATCTGGCTGTTTACATCAGCGGTCTGGTGCTTGGAAACTCAAAATTCGTCCACAAAAAAACAGTCAAAAAATTTATGGACGGAATGACATGGCTGTTCCAGATAGTCATGTTCCTGACGCTCGGGCTGCTGGTCAACCCGTCAGAATTGTTGCCAATCATACTGATAGGACTGGCAATAAGCCTGTTCATGATTTTCTTTGCCCGTCCGATTGCAGTGTGGATCTGCCTGATACCATTTAAAAGGATGACAAGCGCTGCCCGACACTATATTTCGTGGGTGGGCTTGCGCGGCGCAGCCCCAATTCTCTTTGCCACATATCCTTGGACTGCAGGTCTGGAACATGCCAAGGAAATATTCAACATAGTGTTTTTTGTAACCCTGGTATCGCTCATTGTGCAAGGCACAACCGTTACAAAAGTGGCTGAATGGCTGCATCTTTTAGGCGAACATATCCCCAAAAACAAGACGAAACATTTTGACCCCGATTTTATTGACGATTTGAATCTGAAATCAACCATGTCGGAAATAACAATCAGCAAAGAGCATTTGCAACGCGGTAACAGAATAATGGACATTCCGATGCCGGAAAAAACACTGGTTGTGCTTGTTAAACGCGGCGAACACTATTTTGTCCCGACAGGCGCAACCGAACTCGAACCCGATGATGTTATGCTTATTATCTCCGACAACGAGCGCAGTCTGAAAGAAACGTATGCAAAACTCGGAATAAAATAATTGCAAAGAAAATTAAACAGATGAAAAAAATATTTAAATATCTATTATACGGTTTGTTAGCGACAATTTTTATGATTATTGTCCTTCCGTACATCATATCGCCGGTGTACGATTTTTTGCCGTCGAAACCTTTTTCGGGGCAATCATACTACAATCCCTACGGCGGACAGGACAGCCTGTGGCAAATATCCAATTTCCACGCACACAGCCGTTCATGGGGCGGGCTGACCGACGGAAAAGACTCGCATGTCGATACCGTTATTGCAACGTACCGGCAAATGGGTTATACTCATATCGGAATATCGAACTATCAGAAAATTACGCAACTCAATATCGACGGCCTTGCTTCGATACCAACCTACGAGCACGGCTATAATATAAAAAAACGGCATCATCTCTGTTTGGGAGCAAAGCGCGTGGTGTGGCTCGATTTTATATTTGCTCAGACCATGAGCCACAAACAGTTTATGCTTAATCGACTGCGGGGAACAACCGATTTTCTGGCAATCAATCATCCCAAGTTTTGCGACGGTTTCGAGGAGGCGGATTTTGCGCTCCTTTCCAACTACGATGCGGTGGAAGTGCTGAATCATTACCGGACGTCTATTCCGCACTGGGACAGCGCCCTGTCGTCGGGATACTATGCCGTGCTGCTTGCCAACGACGATATGCACGACGTTAAGGGTATGGGCGAAATTGGCGTCAATCTGACAATGGTAAACACCAGTTCCATTGCTCGTTCCGATATTATTGACGCTTTGAAAGCGGGGCGGCACTACGGCGTGAAAGTCAAAAGAAAACCCGACGAAAATCTGCAAATCAAACGCGAACGAAACGCCAGCCTTATCCGCCCAAAATCAATAGCCATGACCGGCGATACTCTTTGCGCCATTTTCAACAGGAAGGCTGCCGAAATTCGCTTTGCAGGGCAGGACGGCAAACTCAGAAAAACACTGTCGCTCACCGATTTTGCAAAATATGTCTTTGCGCCCGACGATACTTATATACGTATCGAAATCGACGACAATGAGGGCAATCTCTATCTTTTCAATCCGGTAATTCGCACCGACGCGGCTCAACCTGCAAATCCCAACCGGTTTGTTGTCAATGTTTTTGATACTTCAATAAAATGGATTTTGATTACGCTGTTGATTATTCTCTGCGGATTCTTTTTCCTGCGCCGGCGAATGAAATAAAAAAACCTTATTTCCACACAATTCCCATGATACCAAATTCCTTACTGCAAAATTCTGCAATATTTTCAGTAATCCAAGTTAGTTTTTACAAAACCTGACGGCAGCTTTTATCAGAAATCTCCCCACCTTTTACAATCGAGACCTGCGTCTCGCACAAACGAGATGTACGTCTCATCTACAATGAGACCTGCGTCTCAACAAGGCGAGACGCAGGTCTCGATAATAAAACACGGTAAACAGACGTCTAAAACATGAGTATCTGATACATTAAAACATAAGCACAAATGAGTTAACAGATACATATCAGACAAAACAATAACCCCGCATTTACCCTGCTGTTTATCTGTGTTTAAAATCACACGGATAAACCGCAGAGCAAACGCGGGGTTGTGATGGTTTGTGCGCGTATAGGGTTATCGCTCAATCATTTTTCACTACTTCGACCCATTGACCTTTGGTGTTGGCGGCAATTGTTCCGTCGTACATTGCTTCGACTTTGAATGCCGGCAAATAGAATTTGCCGATATATGCGGCATTGAGACTGACGGTGAATGTTTTCTTTGCTTCGGTGTTGTGGTTCAGTCCGAAATAGATATACACACGGTCGTCGCGTATATCGCAGTAATCGTAGCTGTTCGATTTTTTTACGTCGAGTCCGTACAATCGGTCGTTGCCAATTTCCCAGCCGGAGGGGAATATTTCGGTAAGCGCCAGATTGGTATAGGTTTCGCGCGAGGGGCTGAGATTTGTAACCGACACAACAGCCTTGAAATCTGTTCCCTGCTTTATTTTTGTGCAGTTTATCGGGTTATTATTTCTATCCACAAAGTTCACGTCGATTTTTATTTTGTTTTCGTGTTCGCTTTCCTGACCGGCGGCGGGTTGTCCGCTGGTTGTAATCTGCACAAAAACTGTGTTTTTACTCTTGTTTTCGACCTCGAATTTTCCTGAGGATATTTTGCCTGCGTCCGCCGTCCAGACTTGTTTTTTGCTATCGATTTTGTTTGTTTTACCGTCGATTGCATATTCCAGAGTAATAGACTTGTCGTTTTTGGTCATGCTTTCGGCATATCGCGAAATTCCCATCAGCGCATAAGCCGTTGATTGTGTGCTGAGCCAGATATCGGAATTAAGTCTTTTCGACAGTGTTTCGACCACTTCAAACGCCTGTGTTTCACGTTTGGTGAGTATCAAAGCGTCGAGAATCATAGCCATGTCCCTGGTGCTTGAGCCAAAGGTTTCGGTAAATGCGTTTGTATATTCCTTCACATTGACATCGGCGTTTTCAATCATGGTAATTCCCACTTCGGGCTGTCCGGCGAGGGCGTATGCTGCTGCCAGCACCCATCGTGCTTGCGACGAGAGGGTTTTATCGTCTTTCAGACGGTTCATTGCGCCCTGTTCGGGTGTTTTTGCCTTTGCCAGAGTGTAGAGCCTATATGCCTGAATCAGGTTGTCGGCGTCGGCATTTGCCGTCCATATACGCGCTTTTTTCTGTTGAAACTTAATCCATTCCTGTTTCATTCCGGCGGGCAGTGCAAAGCCTTTTTTCTCGGCTTCGAGCAAAAAGTCGCCGGCATAGTTTGTAGCCCACTCGTTGCAGGCACGGTCGCCTGTCCAATAGGCAAATCCGCCGTCGTAGAAAAAGTCTTTCAGTTTGCCAAGCGCGGCTTTCACATTGTAGGATGCGTTTGTTTTGTCGCGTTCGCTCAGTTCAAACACCGAATTAAGATACAATTGCGGGAAGGCGGCGGAAGTTGTCTGTTCCAAACAGCCGTGCGGGTATCGGATCAGATATTCAAGACGTTTGCCCAGATTGAGCGGTGGAATGGTCGAGGCTTCTATCCTTGCGGTATTTGTGCCTTCCATTCCGGGAAGGTTGGCGTTGAGCGTTATTTTTTTACCTGCTTCCATAACGGCTGATTGCACCGATATGATTGATGGATTGGAGGTTCGCACAAGTATATCCGTTTCATGTACCGACCGTTCGTTGCCCGACGTGGCAATAATTTTGACTTTGCCTGCGCCAATTTTTTCTTTGACTTTTACTTTGAATGTGGTGGTTTTTTCGCCTGTGGCGCTAAATTGCAGCGACTGTCCGGTTTCTTCGGCAACAAACAGGTCGTTTGTTTCGAGCGACACGTCCACCTTGTCGATTTTGCTGTCCAAAGCAAAGATTGTTACCGGCAAATTGATTTCTTCGCCGGGGGCAAGCACGCGGGGCAGTGTTGCCAGCGCCATGAGCGGCTGTTTCACGGCAACTGTTTTTTCGGCGACGCCGTAAGCGTTTTTATTGCCGGCAACCACCATTATTCTCACCGAGCCGATATAGTTGTGCATTTCCAGTTCATGTGTCTGTTTCTGACCTTTGTCGATGGTAAACGGACCAATAAAACGCACAACGGGTTTAAAGCGATTGACTTTTGTTCGGTTGGCAGCCGCCGCGTCGCCGCCTCCAATGGCAAACATCTGCTCGATATGTCCGCCGTATGCTCCGATTAAAAACTCGTACATATCCCAAGTATTCACGCCCAAAGCCTCTTTTGCATAGAACGAATGCCAGGGATTGGGAGTTTTAAACCGTGTCAGGTCGAGCAAGCCTTCATCGACCACGGCAAGGGTATATGTCATTGGAATACCGCTACTTTCGCTGACGGTGATTTTATATTTTTCCGACGGGCGTATTGTTTCGGGCGCAGTCAGCACGGGTTTCAGTTTGCTTGCCGGGTCTTCCACTTTCAGAGGAATAACGCCAAACAGCCGTATCGGTAAATCGTTCTGTGCCTGAGCATGAGGCTGCACCAAGGTAATCGACACATAAACATTGGGGGTCATGTCGGGCGCAGTTTTTATTTCGATAGCCGTTTCGCCGTCCAAACAGTTCACCCAGTAGTTTTGCAGCGTTTTTGTTCCGTTTTCGATACTGATCAGCGCTCGGGCGGTATTTGTTGACGGGAATTTTATAACAGCCGTTTCGCCAACGTTGTAGGTTTCCTTGTCGCTTGCAAACATCAGCATTGTAGCGCCTTCGGTTTCCTGACGCGCACGTCCGCCCCAGCCGGGCCAGTCGTAATAGGCAACGGTACTGGTACTGTGCCCCTTACTGTCGGCAATGCGGATAAGATAATATCCGTATGCGCTGTGAGTTGCCTTGTAGGAAAATATTCCCCGCCCTCCTGATATTTGTATTGATTCCTGATGGACAGGAGTTTTGTAGGAACTGTGGTTGAAATTTGCAAGTTGATTTTCGGATGTGCTTGCGCTCCACCACCAGCTCCAGCCAAGTTTGTGGACGGACACCGTGAGCGCCGTTTTGTCGGCAACCGGATTGCCCGCCTTGTCGAGCAGCACAATATCGAAAGTCTGGTCTTTATCCGTTTCCAGCATATTGCCGTAACCTGTGCCTTTGGGTTGAAGGATACCCACATAGCGCGAATATGGCGACACCTCCATGCTCAGATTGTCGATACTGAAATCGCCGCTTTCTTCAAATACGCGGGTAATGAAATTTGCCCGCAGTTTTCCGGGCGATTCTGTCGATGGCTCGATTGCCTCCTTGAATGTAAGATTGCCCGACTCGTCGAGTTTGCCCGAATAGAATGTTTTCTGTTCCATTTCAAACTCTTTGGTCTTATCGTCAAATACATACAGTTCATAGCCTTTAAACGCGGTTGGCGTTTTATCGAGATACAATGTTATTTCGGTATCCAGATTTCGGACGGGAGCGCCGTGCAGCCATGCCGCCGCCAGCGTTCCTTCAACAGGCGACTGCAAGTCGAGTTCTTTTTCTTTAAATTCCAGATTGATTTTAAGTTTATTGGGTTTGATGGTTTCAATTTTCAAGGTTTTATGGAACGACAGTCCGCCCACTTTGACCACCGCCGACCAGTTGCCCGTCGGAGCGTCCTCGCTTGTTGGGCAAACAAAGGTGTAAAAGCCGTTGGTTCCGCCAATTTTGCTTTGTTTGTTCACTAACTGCCCTGCGGCATTGTGTATTTCCAGAATTACGGGATGCGAGGGCGGAATATTGTTGTCGGGGTCTTGCAGTATGAAAGTCAGGAAAATAGAATCGCCCGGACGCCACACGCCCCGTTCGCCGTAAATAAATCCCTTGACGCCGTTGTTCACTGCGCTGCCCGCAACGTCGAAACGGCTCAGCGATATTGCTTTACCTTCATAAATATGCAAATAACCTTTTTGTGTTCCATATTTTGCAATTGCAATAAACGGTTTTCCTTTGACAGACACATCGGCGAAGCCTTCGGAATTTGTTGTTCCCGAACCGATTATCTGTTGTTGAAAATTATAGACTTCCAGCCCTACGGAGGCTATTGGCGTGATATTACGAACATTGGAAACAATAAACCGGATGGAATTGTTTGTCCCCATTTTGGCAATTATGCCAAGGTCGGAAGCAAGAACATTTTTCACTGCCCGCACTTTGGAATTATTTCTATAATATGATTTGTTACAGGGATTTTTACGTCCTTCGCCGTAATCGTCGTCATAATAGTCGCTGTATCCATAATCATCATAATAATAGTCAGTATTGTCGAAATCTGTTTCAAGTTTGGCAAACAGTTGTTCGTCCGGAACCTCGCTGTCCTCCTCAATTTCGCCGCATTCGACAATTGCCTGATGCCGGCTGAACATCAGTTCGATACGATAAACAGCGCCCTGTTCGGGGGTTATGAGTTTCGACAAATCCAGCGCGTATGTATTCCAGTGTTTCAGTTCTTTGGCAGTTTTATTTTCGTCGAGGCGAATGGTTTTGACCGCCACCAGCCTGCCTGCGCGTTTCACTTGCGACGACCCGTCGAGATCGTTCACCTGAAGGAACTGCAAGATATTGTTTTCGTAGATTTTAATTATTTTGACGGTAACCGATTTCAGCGAAACAGCCTGAAAGGGCAAAACTGTTCCGACTTCGGTAGTTGGCAAAATATTTCCTTTCGACAGGAATTTCACTTCCGGGTCGCTCGACTCGAACATCAGTTCCGAAACGTGGTTTTTCCCGAATTTGCCGCCGTTGGCGCTTTTCAACCCTTCAAAAATGCTCAACGTTACTTGCCCCGATAGTTTTTCGGAAGGATAGATCAGTATGGTATTCAGAACGATACGATAGGTAAAACGGGCATTATCGAGAGTTACAATACCTTTAAGTGTTTGTTTAGCGTCGAGCGGAGCAGAAAAGCGGCAGGTAATAACCTGTTCCTTATTGTCGTCCTCGCTGGTGTGGATATGCAGAATATCAAACTCATACTTGCTTGGCACGCGCACAGCCTCCTCGTCGGTAATGTCGCCGCCTATGGATTTGGCATTGAGATTCAGCCCGATTTCGGACGCCGTTTCGCCGGCGCTGATACTGTCGATAATAAAGGTATGCCTGTTGCCTTCGTGCTCCCATTTGATGAGAGGCGTTTTGTCCTTCATCTTAACTGTCAGCATTTTTTCGACGGCGGCAGGCTCGGCATAATCCGAAACATGCACATCGCGCACAAGTTTGAACAGATGCGGCGATGTTTCGTCATACAATTTCAAGCCTTCGCGCAGCATATAAAACGAGGGTTTGATGGTCGAAAAACTGAACTCAAACTTGCGATACTGTTTATCAACGTTCTTCACCGCCTTGCCCACATCAAACACAACTGTGTATTTTTGATTGACTTTGAGTGGTTCGGCAGGAACAAAGATAGCGGTATTTTGATACATCAAATGCACACTGCCCTTCACCGCCGGCGAAATACTGAACAGACCGGCAGGAATTTCATCGTCATCCGTAAATATCGAATTTTCGGACAATTGCACAGTAATATTCGATTTGATAGAAATATTTCCGGATGTAAAAACATTAACATAGGGATTGTATTCGGGCGCAAAGTCCTGAACACCCTGTTTCGATTTGCACGAGACAAGAAATAACACTCCAATAAAGAGCCAAACTAACTTATTTACTTTCATATACGTTTTTATTTAAGTTTCGTAATTTTAGGCAAAGGTAATCATTTTTTTTATACTGCGAAAAAAGTGAAAGTGGCTAAATCTTTTTTTGAGGTGCTATGAAAAAAAATTTTATAAGGAAAAAATGCCTGCGGCGGATAGGCTGGGACGGAAAGTCCCGCAGGGACTGCACATTATAATCGACAAATCCCACATTCCGTCCCTGCGGGACGGTGGTTACGAGGCGGGGCTTGCGTTTTCTACCAACATTCCGTCCCTGCGGGACGGGTTGCTCCGTCGCAATCTCTTGACCGGCAAACACCGTAGAGACGGGGCGCGCCCCGTCTCTACATTGCGACGCACAACGCCGCCGCAAACA
>JAITIA010000117.1 GCA_031279695.1 Prevotellaceae bacterium
AACGCCCCTACATTGCCGCAAACAACCCACGCAAACACAACCCACGCAAACACAACCCACGCAAACAATCACAAAAATCAATCAAATCACCCTAAAATCACAGTTCAGACAGCCGCCACTGACCACTGCCACTGTTAAAAAATCATAAAAAATACATTTTTATTTGGATTTTTTTGTGTTATGATATACCTTTGCAAAATCAAAAACACTGACAAAAACATATAAAGCCTTGTTTTTCAGGCTGTTTTATTGTATTTAAAGGCAAAAAAAACTGATATTTTGAAAAGGTTTATTTAGTAAAAACAGAATATGACAAGAAAAATTTTAAAAAACTCGCTATTTATTGCGGCGGCAATGACACTCTGTTTCTCCGCTGCTCAGGCTAAACTCAAAGGTTTGCCCCTCAAATCGTACAAAGATTATACTTTGCGAAAAAACAACGTCGAATCGGTTAAGTATATGATCTACGCCGCTAAAACCGACGGAAACACAATCTCCAAAGGCGCTATCGTTGATTTTGGCCTCGAAACCTTCTTCGACCTCAAAGGTAACCGAATTAAAGAAATCGTTTACCACATCGAAACCGGCGCCGTTGAAGCTACCACCGTCTGGACTTATGACGAAAACAACTCCACCGTTACCGAAATCCGTACCAACGAAAAAGGCGAGGTCGAATACCGCATGGAATACATCGCCAATATCAAAGCCGGCACCGTCCTCGCACGCAAATTTGAAACAATTCGCCTCGACGAACAAACCACCCGCGAAAACGTGCTCATGTATGAAGAACTCTGGACCGAAATACCCAAAACAAAAACCCTCAGCCAGAAAAAAACCTTCTTCAACGTCGTCGATGGCGCCCCAATCAGGCAATCGATTAAAGAATACGATTTCGACGCCCCCTATACCTTATATAATATGATGGAAGAATTCAGCGGCGTTATCGACTGCACCTGGCTGGTCGACTACAACGCCCGCCTGCTGAAAACAACCTCAAAAAAGACCAGAAAAGAAACCATTTTTAATGGCGATATTCTCGAATATTCGGCAAAAAGCAAAAATTTGAGCAAAATTACCACCAAAGATAAGAACAAAATTTTAAAGAATGAGATAATCTATTCTTATACCTTCGACAAGGCTAAGAACTGGACGGAACTCGTTCAAAAAGAAGGTGATAAACCCAAATTTATTGTCCAGAGAAACATTATTTACCGTCCTTAAAAATGTTGAATAATGTTAAATACTCTTAAAAATGCACAAAACAGATTCCAATTTCAAAATTTCGCCATACTTTTGCACTGTTTTTTGACACAAGGATATTTTGACAGTTTTGAAGAGTATATCGAATATGAAAACAAAATCTTTGACGGTTTTTTCAACCAGACAGATTTTTGGTTTTGTCATTAAATTTTTTAGATTGAATTTATATTAAAAAGAAATTAAATAAAAGTAATTAGTAATTAAAAGTAAAATTAAATTTTTTAGATTATGAAAAGAAAAAGTATTTTTTTAACAATCGCCGCCCTGTTTTTCGCAGGAGTGGCAATGGCTCAGACGCCACCGACTTGGCCGACACCGTCAACTTTGCCTGCCGGTGTGAGTACACTGCGAATTGACACAATTTATTTCTGCGCAACGGCTGACTCTCTGTACCCAATTGAATTGGGTTACGACGTAAACGGGCGAAATTTAGCCCCGAACTATGGTAAATGGACCTTGTACACAACATCCGGCACCTCTGCCGTAGCAAGCGATTTCGACTTTGCTCCCGTTGGCAACGGCGGCTCGGGTAACGCTTTCAAGGTTGTGGCTTCTACTATTGGAGGTTACATTTTCCAGTATGAAGCAACAGACGTACAGTGCGGACTGCTTGTAGGTGAAAAGTATTGGGCAATTGTTTTCATCCTGCCCGATGCTGCCGCAGGTCCTGTGCAGAAGGACACCATCCTCTGTCCTGACCCAACACCACTCACATGGACAATTAGCCAATCGTTCCCTTACTCTGATTTGTATGCAAAAGCAGGCTTCACAGTTACATGGAAACCAGCTTCGGGTCAGTATTCGATTAATCGCGACCAGGTTGGTATCGACACAGTTTACAGATCGGTAGGTAAACTGACTAATCTTCCAGCCGGTTATTCCTGCCCCGACTCTGTGGTTTACAAACTGCACGTCGAAGTTAAAGATCTCAGCAACCTCACTCGAAAGGCTGTAGCTGTTTGTGCGGTTGATACTGCAGGCGCCAATCAAAATAGGCCTATCAACGACTTCTTCAACCGTCCAAACACTGTTGTTGGTCCAACAATTCTCGACGGACAGGGTTACTACTCTCCGGCAGATCTGGCTCATACCTCCAATCCGTGGACACAGGTCGGTACTACTAATGTTTACTGGGCTGCATATACGTACACTTATAAGGATTGCCAGGGCAACCAAAAGACAGTTGTAGATTCTCTGTATTTGACAGAAAGCCCTGCTAACCACTACTGGGGTGACGATACTGCTACATATTGCCGTAGCGGCGCTCCTGTTACTTTGAACCTGTACAACCTGTACAATAGCGCTGCAGGCAGTTTGAAACCGCAGCTTATAACAACCAATTCTTACTGGTATGAAAAAGGACAGGTAGTAAGCGGTTCTTATCCCTCCTATACCTATAGTCCGCCTGTGCCGGGATCGTTGGTTGGCGCATACGAAGTGAACACAGACCCGGCAATCTTGTCGGCAAACATTGGCTACCATTATAAATGGTTGATAGACCAGGGTGCAAACTGCTTTGCCGGCGACAGCGGACGTCTGGTTCTTATCCTTCAAGACCCGTTTGCAGGTAAAGACTATGCAGGTCAGGTATGCAGCGCTGCTACGACTACTGTTGACCTTGAAGCATATACCGGTATCACCGGCGCAACTTGGAATGCTATTGTAGGAGGCACTCCTACATCTGTTGCCAATGCAAAGACAGTTACTCTTGGAACCGGTACAAACATTTTCACCTACACAACTGCCGGTGGTTGCGGTGTTGCAACAACAAGCAAGGTTTATTTGAAGAATACTGCCAATGTGAAGATTCCTTCAAGTACCAAGGTTAAATTCTGTATATCTAAATTGCCTGCCGCTATCAACCTTAACGAAGTATTGGGCTTGATCGACGGTGGTATTTCTTGGAGTGCAGGTACTGCTACAGGCGTAACCGTAAATGCTGCAGGTTATAATGCAACTACAGGTGTTATTGAGATTGGTACATACTCGCCAAGTCTTGGCGCTAATACTTCTGGAACCGTTACATTTACGGCTTCCAATCTCACTTGTGGTATAAATAGTGCAACAGTAACCATCGAATTTGTAACTTCATTATAATTATAAATAACTGTAATTATAAAGAATATAAACAGATTTTATAAAAAAATTAAACCATACCCGGGTAAAACCGGGGTGGTTTCTCGGATTAAAAAAAACGTAAAAAATTAAAAAAAAAGTATTAACAGTGTTTAATTGATTTGTAAATGACGAACGCTATGAGATATAAGATTTTTAAGAAAAAAATGAGGCAAGGCGTTCTGACATTTCTGTTACTTTTAGCAGCGATGCCAGTCCTTGGGGCGTTGAAAGACACAACCCATTACCATGATTTTGACAGAGTCAATGGTAAAATTATGAACGAGATATGGATATGTTCATCCATCTCCTTTCCGGTGGATATTTCGTACGACGTATTTCACGTTGCCTTCCATTCCGTTGTGAGCAGCAAATCCGGATACTTTGTTCAAGTGAAACCGGGCGAACATCTCGACGGCGGCGTCTTGCCAACCGGCGACGTTGTTATCCAGAACAATGCCAGCGGAGTGTTCAACCCTGTGGGCAAACCCGCCGGAGTATATGAATATGTATTCGTATCGAAAAAAGACGGATTCTGCGGCATGGGCGAAGATCGTCAGGCTGTTATCCGCATCTATCTGGTGCCTCAGCCCGTGGGTTTTCCGGTACTCACCAACCTTTGCCCGGGCGACAATACCGACGTTGACCTTAACCATTACATGCCAACGGAGATAAAATATTTTATCGACGAAATGGGCTGGAAACTGAAATACAGAAAAAAAGGCGCAACCACGTTTGCCACCATGCCCCTTGCTATCGACTTGAATTCAGTGGGAAGCAGCGAGTATGAAGCCTATATCGACGATTCGCAGGGAAATTTTGCCGACGCATACGCCGGTATGAAAAATACTCCCTATTTGTGCCCCACAGATACGGCGTTTGTAACCCACACCGTGCGCATCCGCGACGGTCAGGACTTTACAATCCCCGACAAGGAAGTATCGTACTGCATCAAGTCGCTGCTGAGCGTGCCGGAAACCAGCTCCACTTTTCCCGTCGATTTGCGTAGCCTGCTCGGCACTTCGGTTGAAGGCGGAAAATGGACGGTTGAAGTAGCCAGCGGCTTGAATATCAGAAACGATATTATCCCCGATCAGGCAAATAGCGACAACGCTCAAATACCTGTATATCTTATCAAGGATCCAATCCTTGCCGGCTCTCCCGACACGTTGAAATTCAAATATGAATATTCGAACTGCGCAGGAACCAAAGATATAACCGCGCTCAACGTGATTATTACCAACAATTTTACTTCGGTGATAGACACTATCAACAAAGCCGACGTATGCCGCAATCTGGTATCGGGCGTGGTTGACCTGCCCTCGATATTCGGCTTCTCCGTTCCGCTCACCTCCGGTATCTGGTACGAAGAAAAAAGCGGAGTGTTCGAAGAAATGGTACACAGTTCGGTGGACATTTCGGGGCTCACCTCCGGCTCGGAATATATCTATAAATACGATATCAGCAACGCCATAGACTCAGGTCTGTGCGGCGTTGCCGGTCAAAGCTCGAAATTTTATCTGCGTATCCGCGACGCCGAAAACGTCCCCAACGCCGAAGCGCAAATCTGCGAAAAAATGTTTGAAACCGGTATCACCATGAACCTGACCAAGTATGTGCCTCTGCTGAACGACCCTGACCGAGTTGACCAATCGAAAATAACTTGGTATGCCCCCGACGGTACGATAATTACCAACCCCGACGCTTACCAAATCATAGCAGGCACAGGCGAATTGCACGATACGGCAAACGTTGTCAAAAAATTTAAATACGAACTCGATTCGGACTGCGGCGTAGCCACCGGTTATCTCTTTGTGTCGGCAGTGGACAGCATCCCCACCAATCTGGAAACAACCATTACGCTTTGCTACACCGACGATTATGCCTTCCACGTGAACCTCTATCAAGCCGCCGGCATAGCAGGGCTGAAAGGCGTGTTTAAATTTGTGCCCTCGGAAGGTTCGCCCAACAATAAGACCCTTCCGTCGAACTACAATCCCAACAGTATCGTCGATTTGAACGTCCACGAAATCTTTGGCGACAACAACACAGCCGACTCCGAAACATACGTCTTTGAGTATATCCCCGCCAGCGACGAATGCATAAAAGGCAAGATGAAGGTAAAGATAATCGTTACCAAATATTTAAATAATTAACGAGTTTGAATAACAATTGAAAAAAGAGATGGTTATGACTAAATATTACAGACTTTTGACAGCCCTTGCAGTAGTAGTAGCATTCTGCAACAGCGCGTGGGCACAGTATCCGCCAAGAATAGATTCTATAGTGGAGTCGAAAAAAGAATTTCTCTGCGAAAAAGCACAGCCCGTTGACCTGTTCAAAGCAGCAGGAATGTATATATCGCCCGACAAAGGTTACTGGGGCGACAGCTACGGCGTCCCCTACAACGGCGCCAATCTCACCAAACCGGGTCTGGTAAACGATAAGGAACGCCTGCTGACCAACGGTAATATCTTTACCCCACTTGGCGACAGTAGCCGGTTATACAATTTCTATTTCTATTTTACCTCCGCAACCGACTATTGCGGCGTAGGCAGAGGTACTGTGTATCACCTGAAAATAGATATTGCCATTGACGCCTGCTTCCGCCGCTTCGAAGACGGCGACGGCTTGCCCGATATCTTCTATTACTGCTACGGAACATTTGAGAAAATGCACACAACGCCGCCAACTCATATAAATTATAACAGAGAAGTGGTTGACCGTACAACAGCCAACGGAATGCAAATGCCTCTCACCGACCTGCTCTTCTCCGGATTGAGCAACACCACAGCGTGGAAAGTCGATTCGATAGCAACCAACGATTGGTTACCCATAGAGGTTTACGCCGATTCGCTCTACAACCCCAGCCGTCGCCGATGCGATGCAAACAACAATTGCGACGGTAAATATATGGTAAATCTTGTTCCCGACAATCAGGATCAAAATAGTGTAATCGATACCTTCTATCTGCAAATCAGAAAAACGGTTAACGGCGTGCCGAATGTGCCCTTCCGTCATCGTTTGATAGTAGAAGTTTACCGTCAGTCGCACATACAGGTATATTACAACCCCGATGTTCTGACCGACAAACTGCGTGAATACGAAATCGACGACGAAGTGTCGATCACCGTCGATGGCTTGGATAATAACGATATACTGGACTTCTACAAGTTCTACATGAACCGCAAAGACCTGAACAAATACTATTTGAATGGCGACAGCACACAGAAGGAAATAGTTATCCCTGCGCTGGCATTCAGCGGAGTAGAAGACTTTATCGAAATAGTGGTAACCGACCAGAATCAATGTCTTGTCAGACACAGCGACAATGTCATAGTCCGCGTGCCCTTCCCCACCGCGTTCACCCCCGACGGCGACGGTATCAACGACGTCTTCCTTGGCGGTGAGAAATTCAGAAACCGCGAGTTCTACCTCGAAATATTCAACCGCTGGGGCAACAGACTCTACGCAGGGCAATCGGGCTGGGACGGCAAATATCGAGGCAAAGACGTGCCGGCGGCAACATACAACTACGTAGTCAAAATCAAAGATTCGACCGGCGCAGTCAAAGAATTTAAAAGCACAGTAACACTCATGCGAAAATAAAGATTTTCATATATTTGTTTTTTAAATGTTGATTTAATGAATGAAAAAGCCCCGTGAGGGGCTTTTTCATTAGTGATTAGTGGTCAGTGATTAGTGATTAGTGCCTGCGGCGGACGGGCTGAACTGTGATTTTAAGGTGATTTGATTGATTTTTGTGATTGTTTGCGGCGATGTAGAGACGCATGGCGTGCGTCTCTGCGAAGATTGTTTGCGGCGGCGTTGTGCGTCGCAATGTAGAGACGGGGCGCGCCCCGTCTCTACGGTGTTTGCCGGGCAAGAGATTGCGACGGAGCAAACCGTCCCGTAGGGACGGAATGTTGGTAGAAAACGCAAGCCCAACCTCGCAATCGCCGTCCCATAGGGACGGAATGTGAAAATCGTCGATTATAATGTGCAGTCCCTGCGGGACTTGGGCGTGCGTGGTGCCTGAGTCCGGAGGCTAAAGCCACCGGTTAATAATGTGCAGTCCCTGCGGGACTTTCCGTCCCAGCCTATCCGCCGCAGGCATTTTTTCCCTATAAAAAATTTTTTTCATAGCACCTCAAAAAAAGATTTAGCCTAAAAAAATTCAAATATTCCAAACGGAATGCTTAGCTTATTCTTTTCCGTCGGGCGCGCAATACGATATTCGCCGCGTATTTTTGTCGATTATAATTGATAAAAACAACATGTTTTTGTCGATTATACAAGGAATAATTTGTTGTTATTTGGCTAAATCTTTTTTTGAGATGCTATTGATAAAATATCTATATTGATTTGGGACGCATATCGGCTGATAATGTTTAAAGAGCCGTCGGTGGACGCGCCATCAACCACTATGTATTCCACGTGCGGATAATCCTGAGCAAGAACGCTTTCAATAGTGTTCCCGATAGTGCGGGAACGGTTATAGCAGGTGGTGATAAGAGATATTTTCATTTTAAATTTCTGCAATCGATACCGTAATTCGTGTCTGTCCGAAAACTCGGATACTCGCAACCACCATACCGTCAGGGACGGAATGTGAATTTGTCGATTATAATGTGTCGTCCTTGCGGGACTTGGGTGCGTAGCGAATTTGCTGCCGCAGGCTAAAGCCAGCGGTTAATAAAGTTCTGTCCCTGTGGGACTTTGGACATGGCGGAGTTTTTTGCATAAATCAATAGCACCTCCATCTTTTTTTCAACCTTTTAGCCTGTAAATTTGTAAAATCAAAAACTCTTTGTAATTTTGCGCCCGCAAAACTCTATAAAAACACAAGGTTTTGCGGAAACGACAAATCGCAAAATTATATAAAAACACAAAATTTTGCGGTTTTGTAAAATATATGTTATGGTACAAAGAGAAAAAGAACTTGAACGACTGCGTAATTTACGCGACACCAATCTGATAAAAGTGATTACAGGTATGCGCCGTGCGGGAAAATCTACGCTTTTCAAGCAATTTCAGCAGGAATTGCTTGATTCCGGCGTAGATAAACGCAATATTATTTCGCTAAACTTCGAAGAAATTGAAAATCGCGCATTGCTTGAGGCGCATTTACTGAACGATTATGTGATGATGCGCGTCGATAAAAAGAAGAAAAATTACGTTTTTTTCGATGAAATTCAAAATGTAAATGAATTTGAGCGACTTGTTGATTCTCTTTTTGTTAAAGATTATATCGACCTGTACATAACCGTTTCAAACGCCTATTTCCTTTCGACGGATTTGGCTACTTTGCTCACAGGGAGGTATTTGGAAATACCTGTGTCGCCTTTTTCGTTTAAAGAATATTTGTTGGGTTATGCCAACAAAAATTTCGAAAAAGGACGAATGGAAATTTTTGATGATTTTATGACTTTCGGCGGATTACCCGAAACGCTCAATCTCTTGAACGGCGGGCAAGGCGGCGAAATAATGAATTATATCGGCATGGTTTTCAGCACAATTGTCGAAAAAGATATTATGAAACGCAACAGAGTAAAATCGAAAGTTGATTTTGAACTTGTTACACGTTTTTTGCTTGATTCGTTGGGCGCAATCCTTTGTTAATGTAATTAACTGTTACACAGAGATAACGAAAAACGTTATTCAGAATTGTGTCGCCAAATAATATTGCCACTTATATGAGTTCGGCAGGGAATAAAATTGACAATGAGACGGTTAAAAACTATCTTGATGTTTTGTGCGATGCATTTTTGTTTCACAAAGTGCAACGTTATGATATCAAGGGTAAAAAACTGCTGCAAACGCTTAATAAATATTATACTGCGGACGCAGGTTTTGTTTCGGCGCTTTTAGGAAAATCGGCAAAAGTAGATAGAGGTCATTTACTCGAAAATATTATTTTTATAGAATTACAACGCAGATATACAGAAATTTATATTGGTAAAAATGCCGAAACAGAGGTCGATTTTCTTGTAAAAGATACCGACAAAAACATTACATATTTTCAGGTTTCACTCACCGTGCGCGATGAGACAACGCGGCAACGCGAACTTCGCCCGCTTGAAACAATCCGCGACCACAACCCTAAATATCTGCTTTCGCTCGACCCCGAAGAACCTGTACACAATGGTATAATTCAGCGAAATGTGGTGAAATGGCTGATTAATGATTAATGATTAGTGCCTGCGGCGGATGTCTGAACTGTGATTTTGGGTGATTTTGGGTGATTGTCTGAACTATGATTTTAGAGTGATTTTAATGATTGTGGTGATTGTTTGCGGCGCCAAGTCCCGCAGGGACTTTATTAATGATTAATGATTAACGATTAGTGATTAATGCCTGCGTCGGATAGGCTGGGACGGAAAGTCCCGCAGGGACTGCACATTATTAACCGGTGGCTTTAGCCTGCGGCATCGACCCCACCACGTAGCCCAAGTCCCGCAGGGACTGCACATTACACATTCAGTCCCTATGGGACTGCAGTTGCGAGGTTACAAGTTTTCGGACAAACACAACGTAAAATAACCTTCGTGCCTTCTTCGTATAACAACATTTTTTGTTTCACGAAGAAGGCACGAAAGAATAAATTCATGTACGGTATAATAAAAAATTGCCGGTAGAGTTTGAATTCTACCGGCAATTTTTATGTTGTTGTACTTCTTTTATTCTTTGTTCAATATTTCAAGAAAATATTGTTCATGCTCGTCCGTCAGTTTTTCCCACGAATAGGCGGTTTTTATGCGCTCCAGATTGTTGGCAACGAAAGTGTCGCGTTTCGCTTCCGTCTCTGCTTCGAGGCTGTTTATAATTGTGCACACGTCGGCGTCGGACGAGAAATACAGAGCGTCGCCGCGAAGTACGGAAGCGTTGAAAACATTGTCGCTGGCAACGATGAAACTGCCGGATGCCATGGCTTCGAGCAGCGAAGGATTGGTGCCGCCAACGCTGTGTCCGTGAAAATACGCCGACGAAAAATGACGCAGAGAGTTCAGTTTATCAAAATCATAAATCCCGCCGACGAAACGGACAGACTTTTCGCCGCCGTATTTCCCGACTAAATATTTTCCGTGCGGAGTGTCGGTTTTTCCGACCACAATCAGCGGACAATGTGTTTCCCTGTCGGAAAGCAGATAACCTTTCAGAATGGTTTCGATGTTATTTTCCGGTTCCAAACGCGCCACAACAAGAAAATAAGAATATGGTTGCAAAT
>JAITIA010000120.1 GCA_031279695.1 Prevotellaceae bacterium
GCCTGCCAACAAAGGTGCAAATGCAGGCACAGCCTGCGTAGATAGAGTGGACAAGGTAGAACCTTGTCCCAACAGCCGTGGCGGGGTCGCTGCCGGAGGCTAAAGCCACCGGTTAATAAAGTGTCGTCCCTGCGGGAGTTTGCAGATACGCCATTTTTTCGAGTTTTCGGACGGACACTATATATTTTTTTCCAAATCGTAAATCAAAAATCGTAAATCGTAAATCAAAAATCAAAAATCGTATTTGAGGTTATCGTATTTTGCGATACGGGCTTTGACTTTTCCCACAATGATTGGCGATTCGATTTCGAGCGGGATATGGTTTTTGTCGTCCGATACCCATAGAGTAACGCTCTCGTCGCCCTTAAACACCGAACCTGCAATTACTTCCACCGCAAATTTCAGGCAATCGACCTTCCGTTTCATGGCTTTGATTTTTTTCTTTTCTCTGCCGAGAAAGCGGCATTTGATGTTAAAAACATCGCCGTCCAGAGCAATCGAAAGGCTGTATGCCTTACCCGGATAGGCATCGTCGAAATTGAGATTGCGCAGATAGTAGAAGTAGGTGAGAATGTCGAGCGTACAGTTTTCCATCTGCATCTCAATATTCTTTTCTGGACGTTGATTAACCTTTATCGAAGCGTTGATTACATTGCGTTCCCAGTCGAAGTTATAGGTATTTTGTATCAGGTACCCGCCTTCCGAAACGTTGCGATAAAAATAAATTGAACGCAGGTCGGGAATGCTGAAACGCGCCTCGTAATAATCGCGTACCATAAAAAATTTGTCGTAGAACTTATAGGTTTTAGCGTTGATAACAATGCGGTATTCTATGGGAAAATCCCTGATTTTGTATATTTCAAATTCCGCCTCGCCAACATCGGTATTAAACAGTCCCCAAGTATAAGTAACCACGTATGTCAGTTTTTCGTGGTCTTTGAAGGCAAGGTCGGGCTCTTCGACCCTGAAATTGCACATCGGCTGTGCAGCGAGCGTTCCCGACAATATCAGGAAGACGCATGTTATAAGGCTTTTAGACAGGATTGTATATTTCATTTTATTGTGCTTTGTTTATATTATATTGTTTAAAACCAGAATCTCAGCATCATGAACATTGTTCGTCCATAGATATAAGCATATCTCATATCGTTGTTTTCCAGCCCAAAGGGGCGATACGCGCCCAGAACGCCGTGCTGGTCGAGCAAATTGTTGATATTGACGTTAAGGCTAAGCGCGCGACTGCGTTTTTTGCCCAGTACCAGCGAATAGCCGCCACGCAAATTGAGAGTAAAAGCGGCGGCAAGTTGCGTTTGTGCACTATAACCTTCCACCGGATTGTTATAGAGGAGTGTAAAAGGATTTTCGTCGGCATAGTTCATTCCCGAATAGTTAAGGTTCAAACCCGCCCAGAAATTCCATGGCGAATGGTAGATAAGTCCCGCCGACACTGCTAATTGTGGAGCGTTGCCAACAAACAGTCCGTTCATGCGGGCGGTGTCGGCAATCAGCGTTTCGTTGATATTTTCCTGACGGAGCAGAATTGCGGGGTCGGAGGTATATCGATAAAAGCCGTAAGCCGCCGCAAAGTCAATTTTCAGAGTTTTGTTTACGCTGTATTTGGCGCTCAGTTCGCCGCCGGCGTGCATTGTGTTCAATCCGCTTATTCCCATGGCAATATGGCTAACAAAAGTTTCGTTGTAGTAATTGCGCGTCATCGACTGATCGATAAGTAGAGTAAAATATCCTGACGCTCTCAGGTCGAGCCGTTTGCCCGCTGCAAAGTAATTGAGTTCGCCGGCAATAATTTTCTCGTTGCTCAGGTTTGGGAGCAGTTCGCCGGAAATGCGCGGCAACAGAAAAGCGTCGGTAAAAAGCGGTGCGCGGACGGCATACATTGCGTTGATTTCCACATTGCTTTGCGCGTCGAATTTATATGCCGCGCCTGCCTTTCCGCTCCAGTTGAAGAATTTCTTGTCGGGCGCTTTAACGCCTGATTCGTTGGGCGCTTTACCGTTTTTGAGATTGCTTTCGTAGCCGTGAGCGAGGTATGCAGCCGACGCGCCCAAGCTAAATTTGAACGAGCCAAGATAATATCGCCAGATATTCCACAGTTTGTACGATTGATGACGGACGGAATAGTCGTGTCCAAATCGTCCGTCCTTCGCTATCTGACGGTTGGGCAGGTTGAGGTCGAACTGATAGAAGTCGGGGTCGATTGGCGAGGTCAGGAATTTATCGACATTGAGCCAGTGAGAGCCGCCCAGCAGGTCATCGACCTTGCCGTAATATCTGCCCAAAAACAATTTGGCTTCAATGCCGGCAGTCGTTTCAAGCGGACCCCAATGAAACAGGTCGTAAACGCTGTTGAGCGAAATCATTGTGCGGTTCGACGAGTTTGTTCCGAGAATATATTTTGAGCTTTGCCGACGGCTGTTTTCGGCATATATCGAATCCCATGGCAGGGCTTGGGGCGAGGTAAAAGGGTCGTGGACGCCGTCCGAAGTTGCTCCGTTCCACATCAATTCGCTTTCGTGCCGCGTGCCTGTTGTTGCCAGCAGCGAAGTTTTCAGCGAAGAGATTTCGCCCTCCCATTCGTGCGAAAAGCCAAGTATAGGTTGATGCGCCTCGTTCTGTTTTGAATTGCGCGTCGAGCCGCGATAATTGCCTGCGGCTGAGTTGAAATAATTATTGCCCGTCTGTTCGTAAATTGTTTGTGTCGAATAGTTCAGACCGCCGCGTTTTGCGGGCGCTCCGGCAATGAAAAACGAGAATTTGTGATAATCGTCTATCTCCTTTCCTGCCGAAAACATGTACGACAAACCGTCGTAGTTTGAGCCGGGAACAAATCCATCGCCCATTCGTCCCGACAGCAGCAGGGCGAGCGCCCAGCCCGACGCCATTTTGCCCGTCGAATACGAGGCTTCCACCGAATGAGTGTAGAGCGCATTGCTGAACGAGTAGGAGACTTTGGCTCTGGCGGTCGTCAGCAAAGGGCTGGTTTCGATGCTACTGTATCCGCCAATCGGGGCGTCGTACAGGGCGTTATCGACTATCCGCGAGCTGCCCGAATTTTTGCCGGTTATGTTGATAAAGCGGTTGAGCAGTCCGGCAAAGGCATAGCCCGTTTCGGGGTCGTTGAACGAAGCGCCGTTGAGATAGACTTCGGTATTTCGACGGTCGTATCCACGCATTTTGTATCCGTGCATACCCAGATGATAATTAACCGATTTTGCCAGCGGGTCGTTGTTCCAGAACAGCGCGCCTGCGCCAATTTTGCCAGCCATCTGATTGTCGATTTCCGGTTTGTCGGGCATCAGGTCGTTCACCGTTATTGGCTCGATATCCTTAAAGTTCTGTTTCACAAACAGCACTCCGAGTTCCATCCTTCCGGGTTCAACAATAAATTCGGTGGTTTCGTAACCGTCGGCCGACACAACCACAACCATATCGCCCGAATTGGAAGTGATTATCAAACCTTTGCCATCCATCACAAAATAACCGGTACCGTCGGCATAAACAACTTTGTTCATGCCTTTGAGTTCGACTTTTGCCCATCGCACAGGCAAATAGAGATTGCCGTCAGTTCTGAGGCTGCCGGTCAAAATCATCTGATCCATATTTTCGACGTAGATCTGAGCGCCGGCATTCAGAACCCACAAAAACAATAATATTCCAAGCGTTTTTTTCATGCCGGCACTGCTCTTGTTTGATGATAAATTCCGACATCCGCGCTGTTTTGCAGCCATAAATCCGGCGCCACAATCGATAATTCCACACGGATTAGCCTCGTAAAATTCCAATAAACCGTATTGTATAGTTTACTTTGTACTCTATCTTTCATATCTTTACACTGTAAATGATACCTTAATTTCCGACAACAAAGTTATGGATTATATTGGAAATACAAAACTTTTTCAACCGAAAAATAAGGTTTTTTGAAAATCTCTATGTAAATCAACAATACCATTTACTGATAAAATTTATTTTTTTATGCAAAATATAAAAGTATTTTCTCCAATGTAATGTCCCTGTTGCACATCCTGTTTGTCTGAAATTTTCAATTGTTCTTTTAACAGAATTTTGTCTTTTTCTATAATATTGCTACCTGTACCGTGCACTGTTTCAGACTTTTTTCTTCCAATAACTTTAATTTTATTAATGTCAGTAAAATCCGGTATCGAAACAAGACCTTTTTCATTTGCCGTATAGGTTTTTCCTTCATATTCAACAATTGCCGTATGTAGCGGAAAATATACTCTAAATGAAGACAAATCATCTGCAAAGACTGTATTTAAAGAGTCCATATCATGCTTGTGCTGTTCCATGAGTTTTTTTAATTCCTGTTTTACCTCATCGGCAACAGGATAAACATTGTAGCCTATCAATTTAATAACCTGTTTATCAGAAGAAAGCCTCTTTGCAAACTTTTTCTCAAATGAAGCAAAATTTGAAACGGCTACAGAACTGTCTGCAATTTGCTGTTCCGTTTGTAAACAACCTTGTACAGGAGTAATTTCAAAGGCGATTATCACTCCCAACAGTATGAAAATCAAAAGTTTACCCTGCAAGATTTTTCCGTCTGCCACCCTATTGCTCTTGCCGGCGCGGGTCTTATGCGTTAAAATTGTCATGTCAAAATTACGTTTAAAAATTTTTGCAAAATTACGATTTAATGTTTTGTTTTAGCAACATACAATAATGGATTCATATCGTCGGTAAGATTCATATTTTTGATGTATTGCGTTGTTTTTTGCACCAGTTCTTCAGGCAGAAGAATGGCAACGAAATCATCATTATCGTCCACATATTCAAACAGAAACGGATAATTGTCGAAATCTTCGTCATATATATTCAACAGAAATTTGTTTGTTGCTGTGCGCAGCCGTTTATTGTATATGTTTATCACCGGTTTACCCTTGTCGAAATAATACGAAACGGCATAATCGCCGTTTTGTGTAAAATATTTGACCTGACATCGCGATTTGGACATTTTTTCCTTTAAACCATCGTTTCCAAGACCGCCAATCGCTTCAAACGGTATGCCCGACCCGCCAAAGTCAAATGCATATTCGCAATTCACTTTATTTTCGGATACGCTGTATATTTTGTTATCCATAAATCTCATATACTGAATTTTAGAGTCTGCAACATTCAGCGGATGAACAAGTATTCTGTGATTTTTTCCAAAATCGGCGTTTGGAAAATCTTTATGTTTGATTTTGAAATGATTGTCGGTTACAATCAGATTAAAAAAATCGGGTTGGTAGCCTGTGAAATAAAAATGCTGATTGCTGTATTCCATTTTATCGGCAAAAAAATCCAAAGAATAACTTTCGAGAAATTGACCCGTATAATCGTAGCGCATTATTTTGTTTCTTTGACAGAGCAAAAAAATCTCTCGACTTTTTCTATCTATACAAAAATCAGACAGTTCAGCATATTCTCCCGGACCATAACCAACACCGCCCGCTGTGCCGATAAATTCTCCCGTTTTATTAAAAATCAATATTTTATTGTTGCCGCCACGGTCCATCACAAAAATTCTGTCTTTGTCGAAACATATTTTGTCGATATTTTTAATCAGGCATTGTTTGTTTGTTTCCAGAGCAATAATATAATAAGAATCAACAATATTCGCAATCGAATGTTTTTCGCTGCCGGTTTGCTTTGCATCAATAATTTCCCCGTTATCCGACTTCTGTTCTTTTGTTTGGCACGAAACGGCAAAACAGATAATCAGAATAAAATTTATAATTTTCTTCATTTTTGCATTTTTCAGAGCGTTTGCATCGCCGTTAAAATCAGTTTTTGTTCTAATGTTCTATCTCTGTTTCAGAATATTAATGATAATTTGTTGAACAAACCAATATCGGTTTGCGGCCGCAAAGATAAGAATTATATTTGGAACTTTTTTACTTTTTCATTGTAGGTTGAAAAAAAGATTTAGCCTCCAATTTCCAATTTTGACTTAACAGATCTCTGCCCGTGATACACTCTTTTTTCCAATAATCACGACTCTGCGCAACTTCTTTGACGTGCTGTTTCAAATACTTGATTTCCTTTCCGCGAGCTATGGCTTTTCTTTCAATCAAAAAAATCACATTGTAATTTCCTCCGTTTTATATCGTTGGAAGGCGCGAAAAATGCATTCGGCCATTTGTGTTTGACATTCGGCGTCCATCAATACCTGTTCCTCCTGAGGGTTGGAAACAAAACCGAGTTCGATCAGGACGCTGGGCGCCGCCGTTTTCCACAACACCAGATAACCGGCCTGTTTCACTCCGCGATTGCGTTTTACCGGTCCGTTAGTAAATTCATCCTGAATATATTCCGCCATTTTGAGGCTCTGTTCCATGTAGGCGTCCTGCATGAGACTGAAAATTATGTATGCTTCGGGTTTGGTAGGGTCGAAGCCGTCGTAATTGTTTTCGTAGCCTTCTTCTTGCTGGATAACACTGTTTTCCGCCATGGCAACCTGCAAATTTTCCTCCGATTTGTGCATTCCCATAATCCAGGTTTCGCTGCCTGAGGTTGCGTTGCGCTCCTCGTCCGACACGTTCCTGTCGAGAGCGTTGGCATGTATCGAAATAAAAAAATCGGCATTATTGGCATTTGCATATTCGGCACGCTGATAGAGATTTACCTCCACATCCTCCTTTCGGGTGTACAGCACTTTGAGGTCGGGATACCATTCTTCCACCAGTTTGCCGAATTTGAGAGCAACGGCAAGGTTGACGTCTTTCTCTTTAAGTTTTTTTCCAACCGTTCCCGGGTCGCGTCCACCATGCCCCGCATCGATAACAATTGTGCGAATACCGGTATTTTCCTGTGCTGAAAGCAGAAAATTGTTAAAACCGAAACCGCTAATTATCAGCAAAAAACGTAATATTTTTAAACCTTTTATTGTCATTACATTAAATTTATCTAATTTTGTACGCTTTTTTTACGAGCTGCAAAGGTACAATAAAAATTAGAATTGCTTGGCAAGTCGGATATTAAAAATATTAAAATGGATGCTTCCCGCGCTGTTTTTTGCGGGAAATATGGTTGTCGGAAACCTCTGCGCACAAGTAGTGGTTATGCCGGAAAAACAGGAGAAACAGGCAGATACAACGCGCATGGCGATGGATTCGTCGGAAATAAACACAGAGAAAATATCTTTGGCCGATCCGATGACTTTTTCTGCAAAAGATTCGGTGTGTTACGTGTTTTCGGACGCCGATACGGTGAGTTATTTGTATAAAATGGCAAAAATTGAGTCTCTCGACATGTCCGTTGAGGCGGGTTATCTCGAAGGAAGCAAAAAAAACAGCACCATTTCGGGAAAAGGCTATATCGATACAGCAGGAAAATTAGTCGAAAAACCTGTATTCAAGGACGGCAAGGATCAGTTTGAAATGGAGGAACTTACCTATAATTTCAAAAGCCGGAAGGCGCGAATTATCAACATAAGTACCAAACAGGGAGACGGTTTGCTCTATGGCGACGTGGCAAAACGAATGCCCGACAATTCGATTTTCATCAAAGGAGCAAAACAGACGACCTGCGATGCCGAACATCCTCATTTTTATATTTTTATGACGCGCGGCAAGAGGGTCGATGAAACGGGATACATTTATTTTGGTCCCGCCTATCTTGTAATAGAGGATGTGCCTGTGCCATTGCCTATTCCCTTCGGTTTTGCCCCGCGCCAGTCGAACCGTTCGTCGGGAATACGCATTCCCACTTATGGAGAAGAAGTGGCACGCGGCTTTTTTCTGCGCAATTTCGGGTACTACATGGCAATTGGCGATTATATGGATCTTGAATTTCAGGGCGATTATTATACGCTCGGCTCGTGGGCGGCGAGGTCGAGCGCTCGATATACAAAACGATACAAGTTCGACGGCAGTTTTAATCTCCAATATGCCTATAACACGGTGGGCGACAAGGGCTCGTCGGACTATTCGACCGCAACAACTTTCTCGGTACAGTGGTCGCACCGGCAGTCGCCAAAAGCACGTCCGGGAACAAATTTTTCGGCAAACGTCAATTTTTCGTCAGCCAATAACAACCTGTACAACAACAATGCGGCGCACAATCCTTACCAGAATATCAACAATAATATCAGTTCGAGCATCTCGTATGCCCGTTCGTGGCAAGGCTCGCCATTCAACCTGTCGGTCAATGCAACTCACAGTCAGAACATGAGGGACAGTACGTATGCCGTAACTCTTCCCAATCTGACGCTTTCGATGTCGCGCATCTATCCGTTTGCAAAAAAAGAAAGAGCGGGCAAAAAAGCGCTGTATGAAGATATTTCGCTGACTTACAGTACTACTTTCGACAATAAAGTGAATTTTAAATCGACGGAACTGAAAAATCCGAACTTTATGAAAAAAATGAATAACGGACTGAATCACAATATAAACATTGGTTTACCAAATTTTTCGATTCTGAAATATCTCAATTTTTCTCCTTCGGTACGGTATTCAACAAAATGGTATTTCAATTCGATAGAAAAACACTGGGACAGTATCAACCGACGGGTGGTAACCGACACATTGCCATCGTTCAGCAAGTTGGGAATGGTGCACGAATACAGTTTTTCCGCCTCAATCAACACTCAAATCTACGGTATTGTGAACTTCAAAAAAGGCAGCATCGTGGAAGCCGTTCGTCATGTGGTGAAACCGTCGATTGGATTTTCGTATAATCCCGACTTGGTGAAGCCGTTCAACGGTTATCGTAAAGTGCAGAGGGATACGCTTGGAAATATGGAGGAATACAATATATATCAGGGAAAACCATACGGATTTCCGAGCCAGAGAGAAAGCGGCTCGATAAATTTTTCGCTGGGCAACAACCTCGAAATGAAGGTGCGCAGCAACAAAGATTCGACGGGCGTCAAAAAAATGCCTCTGCTTAATACCTTCGACCTCAGCACTTCGTATAACCTGCTTGCCGATTCGATGAACCTGTCGATGATTTCGTTTCGCGGCTCAACCAACCTGCCCGGAAATACCGCCCTGACTTTCAATTTCACTCTCGACCCGTATATGATAAACGAACGTGGTACTCGAATTAACAAGTTCCACTGGAGCAGGTATAAAGGGTTTAATATTGGGCGATTGACAAATTTTTCTACCTCGTTCGGATACTCGTTCAACGGAGGCAAAAAGGATGGCGGCGGCGGTGGCGGCAGAACGGGCGACGAGCCTGTCCGTCAGCCCCACGAGCCCCACGAGCAACATACCGACCGCCACGGCTTCTTCAATCCTTTTGTTTACGAGCCATTTTCCGTTCCATGGAGTTTCTCGTTTTCATACAGTTATAATTACAGCAAGAATTATTCCTACACTAACGGTCAGTTATTTACCAATCACAATCACATGCAGACGCTGGGTTTCAACGGCTCGCTCTCGCCAACTTCCAACTGGGATTTTTCGTTCCAGAGCGGATTCGATTTCAAAACTATGGATTTGACAACCACCAATATAAGTATAGTCCGCAAACTGCACTGTTTCAGTTTTTCCTTCAACTGGACGCCACTCGGACGTTTTCAAAGCTGGAGTTTCAAAATCGGCATAATCTCCTCGATGCTCAGCGATGTGCTGAAATACGACAAACAGTCGAGCTATTGGGATAATCTATAGTGATTAATGATTAGTGATTAGTGATTAGTGATTAGTGATTAGTGGTCAGTGGTATAGTTTAAAATAATATTGTTTCAACAAATACTCCGTATGGAGTTTCATATCAATAGAATATTAATATGTCCTCGCAATATGGAACTCCGACGGAGTTCCACCACCTGTGATATTCGGATGTTTCTATTGATATGAATGCCCTGACGGGGAAAATTAGTGATTAGTGGGCAGTGATTAGTGATTAATCAATTTTTTCAATTAATCAATTTTTTCAACCGCGATAAACAATTCCCGGTAGAAACACAAATAAAAAAACGGAAAACTCTCAATAAAAGAATTTTCCGTTAAAAAGACTACAAAAAATGTTCACGAAAACATTTCTTTATACACTTCGATGGTTTGTTCGGCAATTTTATCCCATCGGTAATCTTCCATAGAATATTTTACTCGATGAAAGGGCGTGGAAATAATCGTTTCAATTTTTTCGGACAGATGTTGCCTGTCGCCGACCCGAAAATAGGAATCCGGAGAAAGTTCCGTTTCCAGATTGGCTGAAATGTTGCTGGCAATGACCGGCAAACTATAACTCATTGCCTCAAGCAGCGAAATGGGCAAGCCCTCGTGCGTTGAAGGCAGGACAAATGCACGGGCGTGGGTTAGCAGGGCGTGCAGTTTCTCTCCCTTGATGAAGCCGGTCAGAATCACTCCGTTTTTATGAGCACATTCTTTCAGGTTGCTGGAATAGGTGTTTTCCATGTCGGCGTCGCCGGCCAGAACCAACTTGCACGCGCTTTGATTCAGCGAGGCAAAAGTTTCGATTAACAAATGAAAATTTTTTTCGGGAACGAAACGCCCCATGGCGAAAATATATTCGCCATGTCGAACACCCAAAGATTCAATCCAGCGGGTTTCCGGCACGAAGACTGGCGCTGGCACTCCGTTGCGAATGAGCCGAACGTCGGTTCTACCGTATTTCGACTTGACGCAATCTTTGATCGCCTCCGATATCACTATCACCTCGTTCGCAAACATGCATCCCATGCGTTCGCCCAATTTCAGCGCCGTCTTTGCCGTTCTTCCCCATTTTTCCCGGTTATAGTCCTGACCGTGATGAGTGAACACGACCTTCAAACCGAGCATCCGGGCGATAGGTATAACCAGCGCCGGACCGATGGCGTGAACGTGCAGAATATCGACATTCAGCCTGCGTGCCTTTAGTACGGCTGCGAAAGTGTGAGTGAATGCTTCGAACGATTTGCTTTTAGGCGCATACAAATCAATCAGTTTCACGCCCTTGTATTCATTCCGACTATCCCGTGCATACGCGCTGCGACGAACAAGGGTAACATCGTATCCTTTTGCCGCAATCAGCGGAAACAACTCTTCGCAATGGGTTTCCACTCCGCCAAGAATGTCGGGAATGCCGCGAGTACCTGTAACTGCAATTTTCATGTGTGATTGGATTTTCCAGCAAATTTTGTTCCGAGCAGAAATGAAAGCGGTTTGCAGTATCTTACAGCCGTTTCGTGCAAAACGACGGGACATATTATTCCCGCCGAAATTACGGCGACGGCGCAAATTATAAACCGTAAATCCTTTTGACACAAATCAACAATTGCCGATATTTTGTCCGTTTTTACCGCTGCCTTTGCAAAACCTTCAAATGTCGTATGGAATAAATAAATAGTGTAGGAATAAACGGAAATGCCGGACAGCAGTTTACAAATCGCTGCGGTTTTTCTCGACATGTATTTCGACATATTGACAGCAAATACTATTCCCGTTAATGCCAGGACAAGTGTAATTAAACCGTTAATCAGTCTGTTGTCAATATTGGATTTTAAAATATATACTCCGATAAAAATAAAAAAGGCAACGGGAAAATAAATTCTATCCATTGATCGACGAATATTTATCCGGTCAAAAACAACACATCCCAAAACAAAATAAATAAAATTCCTTTTCATTTCCGCCATGCAAAACAGTTTCGGAAAATCTACAGGAATAAAAAACACAATCAGCGACACGACCAATAAAAACATCAGTTGCTTATACGTATGAAAAAAAGGAATGATCAGGAATATAAGAAAAAGACAGTACACAAACCACAGAAAATAACCGGCAACGGGCAAATAGAACATTTCGCGAAAAGCGACGGAAGTAACCGGATTTTCTACCGACAACTCTTTTTCCGTAACTAATTTAATTGTGATGATTACAACAGAAACAAAAAAACAGGGAATCATCAGCCGCTGGAATTTTTTCCATACGAAAGTCCCGTATTTCATCGGTTTTTTCGTTGCCCAATACACGTAACCGCTCAAAAACATGAAAAGCGGCATGTGAAATTTGTATATTGCATCGCGTAACACAACGTACCAGTCTGGTGAATCGTCGGGAATATAATGCCCGATAACAACCAGAACAATGCCAATGGCTCTGGCTATATCCATGTAAATTAATCTTGTTTTTTCCATTCTCCGGAAGCGTTATTTTTTGTATTCGGTTTCGAGTCAAAACGGCTCTCTCAAATCTCCCTGCGTGGGATTTTGTCCAACATCGCAGTAACATTTGTCCAAACACGCCGGTTTGCCCTGCAGACTGCGGATTTTGTTCCTGACAGCCCATTTCAGCGGATGTTTCAGGTATTTTTTCATAACCGGCGCCGCCGTTCCCACCATCCAGCAATTTTTTGGACAGCGACAGACTTTTTCGCGTACCGCCTGTGCCTGTTCGCTGTTCCAGATGCTCCAAAAATCGGGAGTTTCGCGAATATTGCCCATGGATTCCATCCAGTATTTACGTTCCAGTCCGTTGCAGGGATAAATGTTGCAGTATGGATCGACAAAAAAATTGACCGAACCGGCTTCGCAGGGCAGCAGGCGACGGTTGCCTTCGATGTAGTTTATCAAGCCCATGTTGAAAAACGCACGAAACCACGATTTGGGATTGTGTTCGCGAAGTTGCATGTTTACAAGCGTCTCGAAATTGCGGCAAACCTCCTCGCGATTGCCGATGGTATTGTTTGCTTTGTGAAAATAGTACGAATTGTGGAAGGCTGCCGTGGCGAACTCCATTCCGAGCGATTTCGACAACCGATACAGCGAAAGCATATCGGCAGAATTGTTGTCGGAAACCGTACAGCCGAAACCGATGTCCTTTACGCCCATTTCCTTTAGAAGGAGCAATGTACGCAGTCCACGATCGAAACCTCCGGCGTGTCCGCGCAATTCATCGTTTTTGCACGATAGTCCTTCAATACTGATGCGGATTCCAATGTTCGGAAATTTCCTTGCCAGCGCAATGACCCGCTCCTCCAACCAGCCGGAAGTGGAAACGACCACGCGAGGCGATTTTTTGAAGCAAATTTCCACAATCTGTTCCAGATCGTTGCGCACAAAAGGCTCGCCGCCTGTGAGATTGATGAATTTTACCTTTGGCAACAGTTTGATTTCTTCGAGAGTAATTTCTCTGCTTTTTTCGGTGGGATTTTCCCAGATATTACACATTGTGCAGCGCATCGGACAACGATAGGTTGTGATGATGCACATGTCCGTCGGATGAGGTATTCTGTTGGTCATGATTCAGAAGTATAAATTGCCATTAATTCATGATAATATTTTTCCGCTGAATACCGGTTTTGCGATTCCCGTGCAATATGAGGATAATTAAATTCAGTTGAGAACATTTGCGTTATTTTTTCCTTTAATTCATTGACATTGCGCGATTCAAACAACATTCCCGTTTTACCCGCCTCGATAAGTTCGGGAATGCCTCCAATGTTGGCGCCCAAAACGGGAGTGCCAAGACATTGCGCCTCAATAACCGAAAGCGGATTGTTTTCGTACCATTCCGAAGGAATTACAAGAAAACGGGCTTTACCTGCAATGTCTTTGATTTCGTTCCATTGTTTGTGTCCGAGAAACTCCACGTTATTGCCTGCCCGCATCGTCAATTCTTCTTTCAAATCACCGCCACCGATAATTTTCAGTGCGTAAGGCAAGGAGTTTGCCGTATCAATCAAAGTTTTCACCCCTTTTTCGCACGACAAACGACCTACAAAACAGTAATAGTTTTCCTTTTCATAATCTGTTCGTTTTGTTTTTTCAACATCGATAAAATTACATAAAATTGCCATTTTGTTTTTATCGAAACCGCC
>JAITIA010000147.1 GCA_031279695.1 Prevotellaceae bacterium
GGTCCCGACCGCGAGCGCTGGAAAACGGAACTGAAAACCAACGGCGCCCTGACACGCAAAACGGTTTACTTTGGTAATTACGAAAAAATAACCGAAGGCAGCACAACGCGGCAACTCTACTACATTCATGGCGCCGACGGTTTGGCAGCAATCTACGTGAAACAAACCGGACAGCAGGACAAAATATATTACGCTCATTGCGACCATCTTGGCAGCATTGTTGCACTGACCGACGGCAACGGCTCACCCGTCTTTAAAGCCGAATACGACGCTTGGGGCAATCAAAAAATCACCAACAACGCCTTTGCTTTCCATCGCGGCTTCACCGGACACGAACACCTGCCGCAATTCAGCCTTATAAACATGAACGGGCGCATGTTTGACCCGCTGCTCGGTCGCTTCCTCTCGCCCGACCCATACGTGCAAATGCCGGATTTTACTCAAAATTTCAACAGATACAGTTACTGTTTGAACAATCCGCTGATTTATGTGGATGAGGATGGGGAAGTTTTTTGGGTTATTCCACATATAGGTTGGAGTAAAAGCGGAGGTTTGAATATTGGTCTTACTTTTATATTTGGAATACCATGCATTGCATCCGCACAGGCAGGTATAGGCTATAGTTTTAAAAGTAATGATTTTAATGTGAGTGTAGGTGCTACTGCTGCATTTAATACGGTTTATGCTTCATATTCAACACAAAGCGGATTTAGTGTAGGTTGGTCTGCAGGAATATCGCCTCAAATGGGATTTCCTATAAGTACAAACTTTACTTCGGTGGGTGCTAATTACAATATTACGCACAATGTTTGGAGTGGTAATCTTTCGGCTTGGTCTGTGGATAAAAACGGGTGGACATTCAATCCCAGTGTTTCGATGATGATATATCCGGAACACACAACTAATTTGATAAGAGGGCAAGGTTTTAGAAATAACAATAGTGTTCTGCAGCGTTTTGTGGCAAGGGGACAACATCAAAAAGCTTTAGATTATTTTGGTTTTAAGGGGACTTATGCTCCAGATAAAACTATGGGTAACCCCGCAATAACAGACCCTAAAACGGGGGAGATTTTTTATAGTAATTATGCTTTTGAAGGCAATTATGACAGATTAGCATTAACAGCATACCATGAAATGAGACATAGTCGGAATGTGCTGTCTGGAAAGTATGACGGGGTAAAGGTTGATTTAGAGATTGCAGGTATGGAAGAATGGGATACATATCTCTACAATTACAAAAATCAGGGACTGTATCGAAATCATGGAATTGATATTGTGGATAGAATTATATGGTATGGTACTCAAGCAGGAATATATGCAAATATAGTAACACCCTCAGGTGTTTATTCAACAACTTTTATTCCCGCATGGTGGCATTGGATTTATAAAATTCCGAGAAAATGGTAGTATTGTTTTTTCTTTTAACAACATGCTCTGCAGCGGATTCGTGTCCTTCGATAGAGCATTATGTAAATCTATCCATTCAATTTGATAGAGATACAATAGACACGGGCGATTCATTAATTCTTAATATCGAGTATCACAATAAAACGACTAAGGATATTGAATTTTATCCCGAATGTATTCGATTTTTGACGCAGCCGGCTGTTGCTTTTGGCATCGATAAATCTTTATGCATAAATAAGGTGTCAAATTTGACTAAACTCATACGGCTGCCACCTGATGGCAAATATGTCCAAAAGATTGATTTAATATCAGACAGCACATTTTTACATTCGGGAATGAATAATATATATATGCATTATCGTTGTCCCGAATTAAATGATAAGGAGAGAAACAAGTATAATAAACTGTGTGGTACATTAAAATCAAATACGGTAAGTTTATACGTTAATATGCCAGATAATCGGCTACATTAAAAGCGATTATGAATTTCACAATGCAATGCTCTGAATTTGGTCGCTGTTTCCATACGAATAAAGTAAAAATATGTCCATAAAGTCGGTCGAAAGGGCTGAATAATCCCAAATCCCGCAGAGAGGGCGCATTATACGGAATGTTCAATCGTTGGTTCTGCCGGCGTCGTCCCTGCGAGACACGGGAAACATGGCGGAGTTTTCAGCATAAATCAATAGCGCCTCAATCTTTTTTTTCAACCGATACGGAGTTCAATTCATAATTTCAAAAAATGTATTACCTTTGCGCCCTGAAAAAAAGGATAAAAAATGGTCAATATTGAACAGATTAAAGAGTTGGGCAAGCGAGTATCAACTCTGAGGAGGTGTCTTTAGCGTCGACGAGAAGCGCATTCGACTCGAAGAAGAAGACATAAAAACACAGGCGCCCGACTTTTGGGACAACCCAAAAGAAGCCGAAACGCAATTAAAAACCGTAGCCTCGATTAAAGGCTGGATAACCGCTTTCGACCAACTCAACAGCGCATACGACGACTTGTCGGTGATGTTCGACTTTGTCCGCGAAGACCCTTCGCTCGATACCGACGAACTTGACGCTCAGCACACGCTGACGCTGCAATTGCTCGAAGACCTCGAAATGCGGAATATGCTTGGCGCCGACGAAGATAAACTTGGCGCCATTATGAAAATAAACTCCGGCGCCGGCGGTACCGAAAGTCAGGACTGGGCGTCGATACTGATGCGCATGTATCTGCGCTGGGGCGAACGCAACGGCTACAAAACAACCGTTATCGACTATCTCGATGGCGAAGAAGCCGGCATAAAATCCGCCACTATCGAATTTGAAGGCGAATTAGCCTACGGGTTCCTGAAATCGGAGAATGGCGTGCACCGTCTGGTGCGCATATCGCCCTTCAACGCTCAAGGTAAACGACAAACCTCGTTCGCCTCCGTCTTTGTGTCCCCTGCGGTGGACGACAGTATCGAAATCAACATCAATCCCTCTGACCTCGAATGGGATACATACCGGTCGAGCGGAGCAGGCGGGCAAAATGTCAATAAAGTTGAAACGGGCGTCCGCGTGAAACATATCCCTACGGGAATTACGGTCGAAAACACCGAAACACGCTCGCAGCTCAACAACCGACAAAACGCTTTGCGGATATTAAAATCGCATTTATATGAACTCGAACTCCGTAAACGCAAAGAGGCAGAAGCCGAACTCGAAGGCAAAAAACTCAAAATAGAATGGGGTTCGCAAATTCGTAACTATGTGCTGCATCCCTATAAATTAGTGAAAGACGTTCGCACAGAATACGAAACATCCGACACGCAGTCGGTGCTCGACGGCGACCTGAATGCTTTTATGAAGGCTTTTCTGATGCAAAATTAATCAGGTCTGTATGCAGAACAAATGAAAATTTAAGAGAAAAACGCCAAATGCGCCAAATGAATAGATTATTGACATGTCTCGCGGAAGAAAAACAGTCGAAACGTAAAGGTGGCTTGTATCACAAGACACAGATAAATCTGGCGTACAACTCAAACCGGATTGAGGGCAGCAGATTGACCGAAGAACAGACACGCTATATTTTTGAAACCCGCACAATCGGTTTCAAAGACGAAGAAGCCGTACCGGTTGATGACATAATCGAAACTTCAAACCATTTCGTTGCATTTGATTATTTGCTTGATACTATTGTGAATCCCTTATCAAACGACCTTATCAAAACATTTCACAATATTTTAAAAACAGGCACTTCCGACGCCCAAAAACCTTGGTTTCGCATTGGCGACTGGAAAAAACTTGCCAATGAAGCTGGCGGCGTCGAAACTACCCTGCCCGAAAATGTGGAAAACGAAATGAATAAACTGAACGATTGGTACAATGCTTTGCCTGAAATTGAGTTTGAAAATAGCATTGAATATCATGTCCGTTTCGAGAAAATCCACCCGTTTCAAGACGGTAACGGCAGAGTCGGACGACTAATTCTGTTTCGAGAATGTTTGCGAAACGGTATCGTTCCGTTTATTATCGACGAGCGACACAAACAGTTCTATTATCGCGGGTTACGAGAATTTGCTACCATTCGCGGTTATTTATTAGACACTTGTTTGTCGGCACAAGATATTTATGCAGAATGGATTAAATATTTTTATGCAGAACAATACACGAGGTGAACTTTTGAGACATTTTTATCCCCGCCTATCGCCCTGATTATATGCAAATTAAGCCCTGTTTGCCGTCTGCAATAAGATTATTTAACATAAAATAAGTTTTTTTTATAGAAATATGATATACTTTTGCGGCGTAGAAATTAAAGATATTGATATGAAATTTATAAGTATAATAATGTTGATTGTCAGTTGTTTATTAGGGGTTGAAGGATACTCTCAAGATTGCGGCAATCCACGATTTGAGTTTAAAATTGAAGGAAAAAATTGCGTAAACGATGGCAAGGCTACTGTTACAGTAAATATCATTGCCGACGGAAATTCAAATATCGAACTGTCGGCAAACACAAGATTTATTGTTTATAATAAAAATAATCAGAAAGTTGCCGAATCGGCTCTGGCGTCGTATGTAATCAACAATGTGCCACAGGGTGGTCCTTACCGTATTGTTGTGGGAGGCGTCAAATGCAACGGCTCGTTGATGACTAATTTGCCTCCAATTGAAAATTTGATGATAACTCTGGGCATGAAACTCACGAAGGCTGAATATCAGCGCTGTACAGCGTCCGATATTCGCGTTGACGCCAAGGTCGAAGAGGGAATTGGTCCATATCTGTATCAGATTATCTCCGAAGGAAATGTGATTTATCAAACCGAAACGGCAAGCTCTTCGTTTGCGGCTACCGGCATTTCGTCGGATAATATTTTGCTGAAAGTAACCGACAAAGGTTGTGCGGGCAATGCTCCGCAAACTTTAACAATGAGCAAAACGTTGGACTATTCGACCATCGCCTCGCTTGCTTTGGGCGACAGGGATATTTGTTTCGGTGGAACGCTGGATTTGACTGTTCCCAACGATATTCCGATAAGCAATTGTCAATGGAAAAAGAACGGAACAACGATTGCGACTTCCAAAAATCTAAAAATAGAAAATGTAACGGCGGCCAACGCAGGCAATTACGACCTGCTGGTAACTATCGACAATTGCGGCTCGTATTCGGAAACCGTTACGGTAAACGTGGGAACGGCTGCCGCGCCAACCATTGCTCCGGCTTATCCCTGCCTCAATTCTCCACAATTTACAATCGATAAATATGTAACAAAAACAGCCGATTCATATACCTTGATATGGTATAAATCCGACCATACTTTGATTGGCGCCACCGCGCCCGCATTCAACCCCAATACTGTTGGTACATATACATATTATGTAACACAGAAAAATGCAGGCGGCTGCGAAAGTAATAAAATCCGGCTCGATTTGATTGTTGGAAATCCGCCGGCAGCAATTGGCGCCAACAATGTGCAGTTCTGCTACGACCCGCTTAATCCCGACCCCAAAATGGTGATAATTAATGCAACAAATAATTATACATATAATTTATACAGTGCCTATTCGGGTGGAACGCTCATTGCTTCGGGAACGGCGATAAACGATACGGCTTATCTTGCAGGGCAAAATCTGGTGATTGGCAATAGATATTATGTTGAAACAGTCAACGAAAACGGCTGTACCTCAACGTCAAGAACCACTATCACTGTTAATGTCAAAGAAAAATTGATTCTCGGTCAGGAAAAAATCTGTTTCGGCGGCACTCTGGTGCTGACAGCCGACTATCCGGGAGGCAACATTGTTTGGACTAAACCCGACAATTCAACATATACGGGAAAAACTCTCACAATCGACAATGTCGATTACAATGCAGGGGGCATTTACAAGTTATTCATTGAAGAATCAGGGTTGGGTTGCACCATGCGCGACATGATTACCGTCGCCGTAACCCGACCCGATGCTCCTGTTCCCACGCCGGCGTCGTATCGATATGCGCAAAACGCCGCCGCCGCGCCAATGACGGCAACCGCCAAAACAGGCAATACTCTGAAATGGTACAGCCCCGACGGAAATTTGCTGTCGGGTCAGTCGCCTGTGCCGGCAACCACTCAATTAGGAACGTTCACCTATCAGGTATCGCAGGATTCTGCCGGATGCGAAAGCGCCAAAGCCGCTGTTACCGTTGTGATTGGCGAAGTACCCTCGCCCGTGCCAGCGTCGGACGTCAAAATATGCATAGCCGAAAAACCGGTTATCAATATTGCAAATACCTCAAGTAATTATCAATATACGGTTTACAACCATGCCACAAACGACGAAATAGCGCAAGGGACAGGCAACGGCGGAACGCTGAGCCTCACAAGCAACGTGGTAATTGCCAACAATATGGCGATAGCAATTGTTGTAACCGACGCCTACGGAGTGAAATCGGAGAAAACCACCGTCAATGTCGTCTCAATAAATAATTTGATCGACAAACAGCAATCCACAGCGCAAGTGTGCAAAGGCTCAACCGCCATTCTCAAGGCAGTGTCGATCGACGGAGCAACATATAAATGGACTTTGCCCGACGGAACAACCGCCACAGGTCAAACACTATCGATTTCCAATGCCGGAAACACTCATCAGGGTCAATATACTTTGACGGTCGAACAGGCGTCCTGTCAGCCAGCCGTGGTGCAAACTCAACTGCGTGTAACACAGCCCGCAACGCCGGTAGCCGCACCAGCAACGTATCGATATGCCCAAAACGCAACGGCAACGGCAATGACGGCAACCGCCAAAACCGGTCATACACTGAAATGGTACAGCCCCGACGGGAATTTACTTTCTGGTCAGTCGCCTGTGCCGTCCACCACGCAAATCGGCTCGTTTGTATATAAGGTATCGCAGGATTCCGCCGGCTGTGAAAGCGAAAAAGTATCGGTTTCGGTAACCGTTGGTCCGGTGCCCAATCCCGTGCCGGCGTCGGACGTCAATATTTGTATTGATGATAAACCGGTGATACACATCAGCAATACAATCAACAACTATACTTATGCGGTTTACGACAACGGCGACCGCAAAATTGCAGAAGGCAAAGGCAACGGGGCAACAATCAGCCTGACAAGCATTGCCACCATTACCGCCGAAATGAATCTGGAAATTGTTGTGAGCGATATCTATAATGTTAATTCGGAAAGAACGCCCAAACATTATATCCCTGTAAATAAAATGATTGACGCTCAAAATTCAACGGCATCGGTATGCGAAGGCTCCACAGCCAAATTTGTTGCCGTTACCATAGCGGGCGCCTCTTATACATGGATTTATCCCGATGGCAGAACAGAAAACGCTCAATCATCCGAAATCCTTAATGTGGCAGCCGGCGATGCCGGAACATATTTCCTCGAAGTTACAACTGCTGGCTGTGCCGCCGTCCGTCAAAAATTTACATTGACCATAGCCAAACCTGCTAACCCTGTTGCCGATACGGGAATATACTACTGTGTTGGCGCCACGGCAACGCCTTTGCAGGCAACCGCTTTGCCGGGCTATAAATTGGTGTGGTTCGACGCTGCAAACAACACATTGACAGCCGCTCCAACGCCCAACACATCAACAGCGGGTCGGGTCGATTATTATGTGATGCAGGAATCGTTGTCCGACAGGCTTTGCACCAGCGACAAGGAAAAAATTACCGTTCATATTGAGGCTATTCCCGACGCCGTAACGCTGCCGCCGGTGAATGTATGCGCAAATGCAGGCGTTGTTGTTTCCGTAACAATTCCTTCAACTCAAAACGGATACAAATACAGTTTGTATGACAAATCGACCGGAGGCACATTGCTTGGCGACATAGTTGGCGACGGCAATACCGCAAGCATCGACGTTGTGGCAGGGCTGCTCAATACGCCTCTCATAACTTATTATCTGCAAATTACAAGCAAAGCGGGCTGCTCGACGGTCGCAAGAACGCCGGTCAATATCGAAGTAACCAGCATAAATATTTCGCCCGACCGTTTGCCGCAGTACGAAATCGACGAATATTATTCGGAAAGCCTGATTACCAATATTTCCAATCCGATTTTTTCGATAGTTGAAGGCTATTTGCCCACAGGACTTGTGCTGTCGTCGCTCGGTATAATTTCCGGAACGGTGTCCGCCACCGAAGATCCTGCCGAATTTGTTGTCGAAGTAGCCACCCGCAACGGCTGCGCCGAACGCAAAACATATCTGTTGAAAGGCGATGTGCAGACGTCGAAAATGTTCTCGCCCAACGGCGACGGCATCAACGACGTGTTTATGAAAGGCTATAAAATCACAGTATTCGACCGTCACGGACGTAAACTGTTTGCAGGCGAAAACGGCTGGGACGGCACGCACAACGGCAAAATGATGCCCGAAGATGTGTATTATTATATCTTGTATTCCGTTGATAAAGAAGGTAAAGAAAGGAAAGTTACAGGTTATACCACATTAATCAAAAATATGTGATAATTTTGCGCCGAAATTTTAATAGTTGAAAATTTGTATAAACGATTATTGTCATATTGTGTATTTGTGTTGATAGCCAATATTGTTGCCGCTCAAAACGACTTCGATTTAACACAAAGATGGTTTAACGAAACGCTCTACAATCCGGCAGCCGCCGGTAACAATTTTTCGACAGGCGTATTCTTTCATACCCGGCAGCAATGGGTTGGCGTTTCGGGAGCGCCCACAACCCTTGCCGGAACTTTCGATACTTATGTTGAAACATTGAGTTCGGGCTTTGGATTTTCGTTTGCCGCCGATAAACTTGGCTCGGTGAGTTCCTACAATGCAAGGCTGGCGTATGCCTTTTATATACCTGTTGGCGAGAGTCTTTCGCTGTCGTTGGGCATGTCGGGCGGGATGCTTTTCCGCAGCAGAAGAATAGGCGCCGACAATCAGGACGACCCCAGCGCAATCTATGGAAACGTGTCGGAAAATTCGCCCGATTTCGACTTTGGCTTCGAACTGAGAGGTCCGTTCAAATTGGGCGCTTCGGTGCGGCACCTCGCCGCCCAGTCGCCTCAATACAATTTACCCAAACATTCGGTAAACGTTTGGACTTATGTTTCTTCGCGCCTCAATCTCTCCGAATCGCTAAGCGTCGAACCGCTGTTTTCGGCGCTCTACAATTCGTTCTACAGAGTGGAATTTGGCTCGCTGGTATATTTTTTGAAAAATACCACGCGCGATATTTACAACGACCGTTTCTGGGCAGGACTGCTGTACCGCACAGGCAGAGGCGGCGTGTTTGCCCTGCTTGCCGGTATCAACATATCGCCCAAAATACGTCTGGGCTATTCGTTCGACTATGCCACCGGCGAATTGGCAACAATTGCCAAAGCCGGTACTCACGAATTGTTTCTTTCGTTCTATCTCAACAGAATATTTTATAAGGACGAACTTTGTCCAGCATATCGAAATTACAGAAGATGAAGAGAATATCAATAGAAAAACATATAACATGAAAACAGGTTTGTCGTTTTTGATTTTAGCGCTCTTTGCAGCAAACGTCAGCGCCCAATCGTATCATACGCTCGCCAACAGCGAAATAGTGAAAATTCCGGAAGTACACAAAAGCAAAATCCGGGATATTATCCGCATCCCCAATCCAAAAGGATATTATACCCTGAAATGCGATTTGCATTCGCACACCGTATTCTCCGACGGCGACCTCTGGCCCTCAGCCCGCGTACACGAAGCCTGGCGGCAGGGACTGGACGCAATTGCCATTACCGACCACATCGAATATCGTCCGCACAAAATGATAACGAGCGACCACAACGAATCCTGCAAAATTGCGCAGGCGGCGGCTTCAGGAATCGATATTATTGTTATCAAAGGCTCGGAAATTACACGGTCGAAACCGTTGGGGCATCTCAATGCGCTGTTTATTACCGACGCCAACGCGCTCGATATTCCCGAACCGCTCGACGCCATTGATACGGCGTTGAAACAGGGCGCCTTTATTTTATGGAATCATCCGGGATGGCCCGACAATAAATCGACGCTCTATCCCGTTCACGAAAAACTTATCAACGAAAAGAAAATACATGGAGTAGAGGTTTTTAACTACGACGAATATTATCCTGTGGCTATCGACTGGTGCCGCGACAAGGGGCTGGCTTTTTCTGCCAATTCCGATATTCATTATATTGTCGATGGCGATTATGGCAACAGTATTCGCCCTATGACGCTGGTTTTCGCAACGGAACGTTCGGAAAAAGGTATCCGCGACGCGCTGTTTGCAGGCAGAACGGGCGTATCGGCTTTCGACAAAACTCCAATACGTGAACTACTTACCGATTTTCATGTCAATCAAAATATCAAAGAACCTCAATATGACTTATTTAGCAATCTCTAAAAGTTAACGCAAAAGCACTAATTTTGCATTTTAAAATAACCGCCCGAAAGGGCATAAAAATTAAAAAATATGAATAAAATTGGAAATTGGTGGAAATATAGCGGCATATTACTGACAATCACAGGAGTAATTCACACAATTGTTGGGCTTGTAATGGGGCGCGATACTTATTGGAAAATCATAAAGTCGGGTTTTATCAACGCCATTGAGCCTGATTTTGAGAGGGCTTTTGCCTTTTGGTTTTTCATTTGCGGGATAATGTTGATTATTTTTGGACAAAGCCTGCATTATTACATTCGCAAAACAAATCGACAACCGGCAATCTCGTTGGGTTATTGGATGTTAGCGCTTTCTGTTTTCGGATGTTTTGCTATTCCGGCGTCGGGATTTTGGCTGTTCGTTCCGCAAAGTTTAATTATTATTTTTGCAAAACGGAAAAAATAAATCACTCAAAAATTTGTATTCATCTCAAATATTTTTACTGATTTATTATAGAAATTAATAGATTGAAATAAGAAAATGTATCCTGAAATGAGAAAACCGCCTAAAACATCTTGTTATTAATGAGTAAACAAATAAATTATTATGCAAAAGAAGAAGACAAGGCAATAATTGCAACTGTCTTAAAAAGTGTATTTGGACAGTTAATAGACATACCATACTACAAATCAGATTTTTCTATATTTGATGGACAAGTTGACGGACGAAAAATTTATTTAACAGAAGATGGTCGGGAAAAAGACATTTTTTATCGAACACATGAATATTATGATGGTACTGTCGTCGAAGTATTGGATTACAGGCAAAGTCCTGTTTTAGAATATTCTCTTCCATTTATTAATTCAAATAATGCTCATGTAGAAGGACGGTTTTATTGTTGTTCAAATGATTTGGAATTTTCTAAAAAAGTATCCATATTTTTTACAAAACTAAAAAAAGAGTTTTGGTATGTAAAAAAATGGAAAACGTATGTATCAAAAAGTATTGATGTTGAAAATTCACTTTTTTTATCCATAAAAATTACCAAACAAGATTTACAATAATCTTTCAAAACGCCTCCGTTCGGCGCAGGCTATGCCTGCATCGGGCTAAAAACAAGCGTCCACGCTTGCAAAAGGGAAAAAGAGTGGCTTCGCAAAAGGCGCTTTTGCCGCACTCGTTCATGATTTTTGCATATCCAAAAAAAGTCGTAACTTTGCGCCGTAAAAATTATTAACGTATGCGGATTTTATTAATACTTTTATCGCTTGTTTTACAGGTAAATGTATCGGGTTATAATGTCAATATCCCGACAGAAAACTGTGTGCAAAAAACGCTGAATGTCGAAAATAGCGCTGCTGATTTTGACTGTCCGTTTCGTTGGCAAGGGCAATACCATGACTCTGAAACAGGGTTGTACTACAATCGCTTTCGGTACTATTCGCCGGAGGAGGGAGTGTATTTGAGTCAGGATCCGATAGGGTTGAATGGCGGTGCTGCTCTTTACGCTTACGTTCACGACACAAATAGTTGGATTGACCCGTTTGGATTGTTAGCTAATCGTGGCGAAGATTTATATGTTGGTACATACAATCAATCATATAGAGG
>JAITIA010000169.1 GCA_031279695.1 Prevotellaceae bacterium
TACTTTGCAAATAACGACACTCTCGACGCAAGAAAAGCAGTGGGTGAACTGTATTACAAGGACAGACTAAGCGACCTGAAAATAAGCGCCCTTGCTCACCATAAAGAAATTGCCGAAAACGTACGCACCGGACGAATTTTACTCGCAAATTTCAAAGCAATGAGTGTTCTTATACGTCCTCATTTCAAAGAATTTGATAAAATTAAAAATCCCGAATTTGCAATTAACGGGATAAATGCAGATGCAAAAAGAATTGAAAAATTTAAAGCAAAAAACGTTTCCGGAGGATTTACGTCTGCAAAAGAACAGGGCTGCAAAATCGTTGTAATCGACCTGAGTAAATTGGAGGGAAAAACACCGGATTTCCACAACATCGCCACCGGCATAATAAATCGTTTCAGAGATTTCCAGACCGGAAATATCCAAGATTGTTACGTAATAATGAATGGAAAGGCTGTAAAAATCGACAAGAATATGTTTAACGGCTTTGACATTAAAAATAAGGATGAAAAGGGAAGATTAACAAAAATTACCGAAGGCGCACTGAATGCCTTGCTATAAAATAAACAGCGGGGCGTTCTGTCCCGCTGAGTTATCTCCCACCGTGCTCAAAACATTGAGCCGACTTCGGGCTGCCCATTCCTGAAACAGCGCCGCAAAAGTACAACAAGTTTTTTTATCTGCAAAATTTATTTTACTTTTATGTAAGCGCAAAATTGCGTTTACATTCATTTTCAAAGATTTGATAAAGCGTAGAAAAAGATAAAAACCGGAAAACACACCATCCCCCGATACGGGGGCACGAATTACATCCGGTTTTCGGCTGCAAAAGTGCAACTAGTTTTTTTATCTGCAAAATTTATTTTACTTTTATGTAAACGCAAAATTGCGTTTACATTCATTTTCAAAGATTTAATAAAGGGCAGGAAAAAATAAAAACCGGAAAACACACCATCCCCCGATACGGGGGCGCGAATCACATCCGGTTTTCGGCTGCAGAAGTGCAACAAGTTTTTTAATTGGCAAAATTTATTTTACTTTTATGTAAACTCAAAATTGCGTTTACATTCATTTTCAAAGATTTAATAAAGGGCAGGAAAAAATAAAAACCGGAAAACGTCTACTCCCCTCTGAAACGGGGGCGCGAATGACATCCGGTTTTCGGCTGCAAAAGTACAACAGATTTTTTAATCCGCAAAATTTATTTTACTTTTGTTTGATTTTTTTCATAGCACCTCAATCTTTTTTTCAACCGATTCAACTATTAATTCATAATTACAAAAAAATCATTACTTTTGCGGCTTGAAAAAAAACATGTTTATGCAAGGAAAACTGTATCTGATACCTGCGCCGCTGAGCGATTCCGACCTGAATTTCAGCATTCCCGAGAATGTTAAAATCGTGGCAGGCAAACTGAAATATTTTGTTGTTGAAGATTTGCGGACTGCCCGCCGCTATCTTTCCCGACTGAAAGTGGAAATCCCAATTAGCGAAATCCATTTTTCGCTGCTCAACGAACATACCGGTGTGGCGAGTATCGACGCGCTGCTTGCTCCGATTTTGCAGGGCAACGACATGGGCTTGCTCTCCGACGCCGGCTTGCCCTGCATTGCCGACCCTGGCGAGGAACTTGTGCGCATTGCTCACAGTAAGGGCATTAAAGTTGTGCCGCTTACCGGACCCTCTTCCATTTTTATGGCGTTGGCGGCGTCGGGGCTTTCGGGCGAACGCTTCTCTTTTGAAGGATATTTGCCGGTAAAAACGGTGGAACTGAGCAAGCGCCTGAAAAAACTCGAACAGTGGTCGCGGCTGGAACGGCAAAGTATAATTTTTATCGAAACACCGTATCGGAGCGCCAAAATGCTGGAAACCATTCTGAACGTCTGCTCACGCGATACTTTGCTCTGCGTTGCCTGCAACATTACCGCCGATGACGAGTTTGTGAAAACGGCAACCGTCGCCGAATGGAAGAAAAATATCCCCAGCCTGAACAAAAAACCCTGTATTTTTATTATTCAGGCATTGTTAGTTTAATATAGATTAATATTATAAGATTATGGAAAGGCATAGAATATTTACAACCTCATTTGCAAGCGTTTATCCGCTCTATGTTCACAAAGCAGAAAACAAAGGACGTTCAAAGGACGAAGTGGATACCATTATTTGCTGGCTAACAGGCTACAATCGACAAACATTGCAACAGCAGATCGACGAAAACAGCGATTTTGAAACCTTTTTTGCACAAGCGCCGCAAATCAATCCGAATGTTTCAAAAATAACAGGCGTCATTTGTGGTTATCGTGTTGAAACAATTGAAGATAAACTCATGCAAAAAATTCGTTATCTGGATAAATTGATTGACGAACTGGCGAAAGGCAAAGCAATGGAAAAAATACTGCGGAATTGACTGTCAAAACAAAGTGAAATGGTCGAAAAACATCAATATCCAACCAATTATTGTTTAATCCGGAAGATAGATTTTTGACCCCAAATCCCTTCGTTTAACAAAATATTCGCAAAAATTGATGAATATAAATCAATAGTAATCACAATAATATGCAAAAAAATTAGTCGGAATTATAATTATTTGTACTTTTGTACCCAAATTTTTATTGCTTATTATGGAATACAATTTTTTAAGAATCGAAGAAAAATGGCAGAAATCTTGGATGCAAAATCGGGTTTATAAAACTGAAATCGACCCCGATAAGCCGAAATTTTATGTTCTCGACATGTTTCCCTACCCCTCCGGAGCGGGGCTGCATGTGGGGCATCCGCTGGGTTATATCGCCTCCGATATTTACAGCCGATACAAACGTCTGAAAGGCTTTAACGTGTTGCATCCTATGGGTTACGACGCTTTTGGGCTACCTGCCGAACAGTATGCCATTGAAACGGGGCAACATCCCGAAGTTACAACCGAAAAAAACATAGAACGCTACCGCGAACAGCTGGACAAACTTGGATTCTGTTTCGACTGGGATCGCGAAGTAAAAACCTGTTCACCTGAATATTACAAGTGGACGCAATGGGCTTTTATTCAAATGTTCCAATCGTATTATTGCCGCGACGCTCAACAGTCCCGTCCAATTGCCGAATTAATTCAAGTCTTTGAAACAGAAGGCAATCAACGTCTGAATATTGCCTGCACCGAAGAAATTCGCTTCACCGCCACCGAATGGAAATCGAAATCCGAAAAAGAACAGCAGGAAATTTTGATGAACTATCGCATTGCATATCTTGCCGATACCATGGTCAACTGGTGCCCGCAATTAGGCACAGTGCTTGCCAACGACGAGGTGGTCAATGGTTTGTCGGTGCGCGGCGGCTACCCCGTCGAACAGCGGAAAATGCGGCAGTGGAGTTTAAGAGTATCGGCTTATGCTCAGCGGCTTCTCGACGGTTTGGAAACTATTGAATGGTCGGAATCGCTTAAAGAAACACAAAAAAACTGGATTGGTCGCTCGGAAGGCGCCGAAATACGTTTTCAACTTGCCGGCGAACTGTGCAACAATGATTTGGACAGTCATTTTATGACTGTTTTTACAACCCGCGCCGACACAATTTTCGGAGTAACATTTATGGTGCTTGCGCCTGAAAGCAACTATGTTGCCCAAGTTGTTACGCCTGACTGCAAAGCCGAAGTCGACGCCTATATTGCATCGACAAAACGAAGAACCGAGCGCGAACGTATTGCCGACCGCAAAGTTTCGGGCGTGTTTTCGGGCGGATATGCCATCAATCCATTTTCGGGCGAAAAAGTTCCCGTATGGATATCCGACTATGTGCTTGCCGGTTACGGAACGGGCGCAATTATGGCTGTTCCCGCTCACGATAGTCGCGACTATCTCTTTGCCAAACATTTCGACCTGCCAATTATTCCCCTTATCGAAGGCTGCGATATTAGCAAAGAAAGTTTCGACGCAAAAGAGGGAATAATGTGTAATTCGGGCTTTCTCAACGGATTAACTGTGCCGGAAGCAATTCAAAAAGCAAAAGAATATGTGCGCAACAATAATCTGGGCGAAATCAAAGTGAACTATCGCCTGCGCGACGCCATTTTCAGCCGCCAACGCTATTGGGGCGAGCCTTTTCCGATTTATTACCGCGACGGAATGCCTTATACGGTTGCGCTGGAAGATTTGCCCATAGAATTGCCCGAAGTGGACAAATTTCTGCCCACCGAAACGGGCGAACCTCCACTGGGAAGAGCCAAAAACTGGTTTTACGACTCTGAAAATAAGAAATATCCACTCGAACTGAATACCATGCCGGGGTTTGCCGGCTCGTCGGCATACTATCTTCGCTACATGGACCCGCACAATTCTGAATCGCTGGTTTCGTCCGAAGCAAACCAATACTGGCGAAATGTCGATTTGTATATTGGCGGCACCGAACATGCCACCGGACATCTGATATATTCGCGCTTCTGGAACAAATTTCTTTACGATTTGGGAGTGATTGCGGAGGACGAACCCTTCAAAAAACTTGTAAATCAGGGAATGATTCAGGGGCGCTCGAATTTCGTATATCGCATTAACGGAACAAATACCTTTGTGTCGCTTGGATTGAAAGACGAATACGATACCACCGAACTGCATGTGGATGTGAATATTGTGAATAATGATATTCTCGACCTCAAACGTTTCAAAGCATGGAAACCGGAATACGAAACAGCAGAATTTATTCTCGAAGATGGCGAATATCGCTGCGGATACGGAGTCGAAAAAATGTCGAAATCGCTCTATAACGTTGTCAATCCCGACGATATTGTGGTTACTTATGGCGCTGATACTCTGCGCCTCTACGAAATGTTTCTCGGACCGCTCGAACAATCGAAACCATGGGATACGAAAGGTATCGACGGAGTGCACCGCTTTCTTCGCAAGTTCTGGCGGCTGTTTCACAACGACGAACATGAATTTTATGTTTCCGACGACGCGCCTTTGCAATCGGAACTGAAAATATTGCACAAAACAATAAAAAAAGTGCAGTCCGATATCGAATCGTTTTCGTTCAATACCTCGGTCAGTGCCTTTATGATTTGCGTCAACGAACTTGGCGCATTGAAATGCAATAAGCGACAAATACTTCAGCCACTGACAATTATCATCTCGCCCTTTGCACCTCATATTGGCGAAGAACTCTGGCGTTTGCTGGGCAACAAAACAAGCATCGTCGATGCATCGTTTCCTGAATATGACGACAATCTGCTGGTCGAAAATTTAATTGAATATCCCGTATCGTTCAACGGAAAAACGCGGTTTACAGTGCAAATTGCTATCGACGCCAGCGAGGAAACAATCAAACAAACGGTATTTGATAATCCTCAAACACAGAAATTTATGAATGGCAAAGAGGCAAAGAAAATAATCATAGTAAAAGGAAAAATTGTTAATATTGTAATATAAAAATAAATTGTTATGAATTTATTGTTGTTAAGTAATTCGACCCTTGCCGGCGACGAATATCTGGCTTATGCAAAAGGCAAAATACAGTCCTTTCTGGCAGCCCGCCAAGTTACTGAAATTCTTTTTATTCCATACGCCGCCGTCAGTTTTTCGTACGACGAATATCTGGCAAAAGTGCAGAAAGTATTTGGCGAATTTGAGGTTCAAGTACGTGGAATACACTGCGAACCCGACCCCCTTGCCGCCGTTGCCGCAATGCAGGCAATAGTTGTTGGCGGAGGAAACACATTCCACCTGCTGCAACAGGTGTGGCAACAGGGTCTGATTGAGCCGGTTAGAGAAAAAGTGCGGGCAGGAACGCCATATATCGGCTGGAGCGCCGGCGCAAATATGGCTTGTCCAACTATCTGTACAACAAACGATATGCCCATTGTTCAGCCCCAAAGTTTCGAGGCTTTCGACCTGATACCGTTTCAAATCAATCCGCATTATACCGACGTCAAACTTCAAAATTTTGCGGGCGAAACCAGAGACGACCGCATTGGCGAATATATCTGCGCCAATGAGGGCAAATATGTTGTGGGTCTGCGAGAAGGCTGCATGTTTCTGCTCGAAAACGGCAAATTGCGTCTTGTTGGAACAAAGCCGGCAAAAATTTTCAAAAACGGACAGGACGCAAGAGAAATCGCTCCGGATGAGGATTTTGGGTTTTTGCTGTAGATTGAGGCGCTATTTTTGTTTGAGCAAATTGGCGCTTTGATGAGGCGTTTATAAATCGCACCGTATTTTACAAAAAAACGAAATGAATTTTGCTCGAAACAAAATATTTATTTTGCTGGCATCGAAACAAGTATTACCTTTGCGGAAAAAACAATAAATTGCAAAAAAATGAAACAGTCAGTAATAGAGCAAATTGCAGCCGAACAGCAAGCCTATTTGCTTTCGGAAAATACCGGATTAGAGCGCAATATTTTACCTTCGTT
>JAITIA010000178.1 GCA_031279695.1 Prevotellaceae bacterium
AATATCTTTTAATTCTTTAATTTTAAATTTATTGGACTTAATATCCTCTGTTTTAATATTTTGCAAAATTGCAAATTTTTTTCGACATACGCAAATTTTTTTTACGTTTTGTTGAAAAATTTTTTATCAAACATTTGTTTATTTTTCTTTTTCATGAAAAATGTTAAAAAATTTATTAATAAATTGATTTATATTTGTTTGTGATTAAATATTTTTTCCAAAATTTTTTAATCGAATGATAAAACGACGCCCGAAAACTATGCTTCTGACGCCAAAAAAGGTCTATCGCCCAAAATTTCGCCCAAAATTTCGGGTGGTGAATTATCGAAGGCAAAAAACCGAGCGCTCAAAATTTAAATTTGAGCGCTCGGTTTTGGTAATTTGAGCGCTCGAAATTTAAAACCGAGCGCTCGAATCAGATTTATCTATTACTCAGTAATTTTATACGTTGCGCTCACCTTTACACTTTCGCCTTTTTCGTTAAACAGTTTGGCATTGACAACGGTTGTTGTATCCACTGTAAATGGCGTGGAATAGACTGTGGATGTGGCAGTTGGCGTCGTGCCGTCGGTTGTGTAGCGTATAACGCCTTTTGTACCTTCGGGGGCGATGATGGTAACGGTTGCCTTGCCGGTAAATTCACCGCCAAAGGCGGCTTTGTGGTTGTTGTCTTTTGCGGCAAAGCGCGGCGACGGCAGCACTTCCATCTCTTCCCACAGATTATCAGGCTCATCGAAGCCAATATATGCTGCTTGGGTTGGGCGACCTGTCCACAGTTGCGGCGCTGTTACGCCAAGGGCAAAAGCCACATCTGCAGCCACATCGTAGCGATATATTTGCTGACGGATGCGATAATTCTGTTTAATTCCTTTACCCGAAAAAATGATTGGAGTTACAAGTTCGTCGTAAGAATTTCCGCCATGTCCGCCAAAAATTCCCCCGTGATCGCTCACAACCATAATCATAGTGCTGCCGGCGATGCCTGCTTTGTGGATAGCGTCCACAATGATACGGACGTGAGTATCAGTTTCTCCAATATATTTAATATAGTCGGGCGACATGTGTCCGCTGTTGTGTCCTGCTCCGTCGATGCCATCAAGTTGGATAAACAGGAACGTTGGTTTTTTTTCGATAATGTATTCTGCTGATTTTTGTGCTGTTTCCAACTGTTTTGAGCAGTGAACGGATACATTCAAAATCGATTTTTCGAGCATGGCGCTGAAACCTCCCCAGTGATAGATTGCGCCAAGTTCGGCGTCGGGTTTTTGCATACGCAAGATTCTGAATATGTTTGGAAAAGAACGGTCTTTGCTTATCGCCACTGAGGGAAAGTCCAAATCGTTGGCTTTCCACGAATTGCTGTTTGCCCCGGTAATTTCGGGCCCGGCGCCGCAAAGCATGGCGTTCCAGTTTGGCGTACTGACAGTTGGCAACACACTGCGAACGGCGTAGTTCACAGCGCCATGACCGATGAGGCTGTCCATGCAGGGCGTTGTGGCGGCATGAAAACCGGTGCTGCTCATGCCGTCGAGACCAATCACAACAACATGTTTAATCCCTTTGGGATACTTTTTCTTTGCTTCGCAGGCGGTTTGTAGTGCGAGAGTCATAATGGTGATAACCAATACATTTTTTAATCTAACCGATAATTTTTTCATCTTTTTTTACTTTTAATTTACAATTTATTCAAGGACAAAAGTTTCGTGGAGTTTGGGAACAACTGCGTTTTTGAAGCCTTTTTTATACAGACGTTTAGTAAATTCCATCTGAACTTCGGGTTCTCCGTGAACGACAAAGACCTGCTTCACCTCGTCGGGATACTGACAGGCAAGATATTGAGACAAGTCGTGATAGTCGGCATGAGCACTCATTGAATTTATTTCGCGGATATCGGCTCTGACAGGAAACAGGTCGCCAAAGATGCGAATATTTTCCGGTCGCTGTTTCAGGCGTGCGCCCAGCGATTCCGGCTCGCAGTATCCGACCATCAGAATGGTGTTCTGTTTTTTATGGATATTGTTGGCAATATGATGTTTGACTCGTCCGGCTTCTGCCATTCCCGATGCGGAAATTATTACGCAGGGTTTGCTGCGGTCGTTCAGCCGTTTCGACTCCGACACATCCTTTATATAATGTAAGCCTTTGAAATCGAAGGGGTCAAAGTCGGTTTTCATTAGTTGATGCACGCCCTTATTGAAACATTCGGGATGACGTTTGACCACTTCGGTAGCTTCTATCGACAGCGGGCTGTCCACAAAATAATCGACCGGAGGCAGTTCTCCGTTTATTTCCAGTTCGTTGAGTGCAAAAAGTATTTCCTGAGTTCTGCCGACGCTAAAAGCTGGAATAATCAGTTTTCCACCTTTTTGCAGACAGGTTTCGGTAATCTGTTCTTTGAGGCGGTGAGCATAAGTGTCGCCTGTTTCGTGCAGTTTGTCGCCGTAGGTCGATTCAACAATCACATAATCAGCCTGTGGAAATGCTTGTGGCGATTTCAGTATCGGGTCGCCGTAGCGTCCAACATCGCCGCTGAACGCGATGCTTGTTATTTTGCCTTTTTCCTTGATGCGCAAAAAGACTGTCGAACTGCCCAAAATATGTCCTGCTTCGTAGAGAGTCAGCGAAATATCGTTGCGTACAGGGATTGAAAAACCCGTTGCCACAGGCACAAAACAGTTCATTGCCTTGCTTGCGTCGCTTTGGGTGTAGAGAACTTCGAGCGGGGGTTTGTTGTCTCTTTTGCGTTTTTTGTTAATAAACGCCATATCAGCCTCTTGAATGTATGCCGAATTATAGAGCAGAATTTCGGTCAGGTCGATTGTTGCCTGTGTTGCAAATATTTTGCCGTTAAAACCGTCGCGCACAAGTCGTGGTATCAGCCCCGAATGGTCGATATGAGCATGAGAAAGCATCAGAAAATCAACTTCTTTAGGGTCGAATCCCCATGAGCGGTTGAGTGTTTCGGTATCTTTTCCGTGTCCTTGAAACATTCCGCAGTCTAAAAGTATTTTTGTTCCGTCGTTCAGTTCTATCAAGTGTTTAGAGCCTGTAACAAAGCCTGTTGCTCCGTGAAAACTTATTTTCATTTATTTGCTTTTTTTATATATTATACATTTTATTTTATGCGCCGCGTTTTTTGAACATTTTTACCAGCGGTTTGATATAATCGTCGCTGGTTGAAACATTTACCGAGTCTATTCTGTATTTGGAAAACATTTTATCAAGATTTTCGGAACAGTTTCGCCACCATTGGCTATACAGTTTTCTGTTTTTTCGGCGGCTGGTATTGACCAGCACAATCTGTCCAGTCTCAGCATCAGCCATTTCGACCAGCCCAACCGAAGGCAGTTCCGTTTCGCGGTGGTCGTATATTCGGAGCGCAACAACGTCGTGTTTTTTCGAGGCAATTTTCATCGCCTGTTCAAAGCGTGGTTGCGCATTTTCGTCAAAATCCATAAAATCAGAAAGAATGAAGGCTGTACACCGTTTTTTCATCGCTCCGGTCAGAAAAGCGAGAGATTCGGAGAGGTCGGTACCCGAATTTTCGGGTTCAAATTCCAGTATTTCTCTGATTATGCGGAGAATATGCGAGCGTCCTTTTTTAGGCGGTATAAATTTTTCGACCTTGCCGCCAAAAAACATTGCGCCAATTTTATCGTTATTGATACTTGCCGAAAACGACAGCACCGCCGAGAGTTCCGCAATCAGATCTTTTTTGAATTTGCTCTGAGTGCCAAAGATTTGCGATGCGCTGACGTCCACAATAAGCATCACTGTCAGTTCGCGTTCTTCTTCAAATACTTTTACAAAAGGAGCGTTGAAACGAGCGGTAACATTCCAGTCGATATTTCGCACATCGTCGCCGGGCTGATATTCGCGTACTTCGCTGAAAGTCATGCCTCGCCCCTTGAACGCGCTGTGATATTCGCCCGCAAAAATATTTCCCGACAAACCGCGTGTTTTTATCTCTATTTTGCGCACTTTTTTCAATAAATCTGCTGTTTCCATATTCTATAACAATCTATCCATTAGCAATTTCAATCAGTATCGATACCTTAAAATTTTTTACAAATATAAGATATAATTCCTAAAACACAAAGTGGACGGTGTTTGCGATGAAAAAAGATTGAGGTGCTATTTTTTTATGCAGAAAACTCCGCCAAATCTTTTTTTGAGGTGGTATATTTATGCTGATGCATCCTGTCGTCGCACAAGCAAGTCCCGCAGGGACGACACTTTATTAATGATTAGTGATTAATGCCTGCGGCGGAATTGTCTGA
>JAITIA010000024.1 GCA_031279695.1 Prevotellaceae bacterium
TATCACAGGCGGTGGAACTCCATACGGAGTTCCATATTGCGGGGGCATATTAATATTCTATTGATATGCAACTCCTAACGGAGTATTTGTTTCAACAATATTATTTTAAACTATAGCCAAATTTAAATAAATAAATAAAATTATGGCAAAAAGAAAAATTTTAAGTTTCAAGCCGATTGCAGGCACTATTTTAGGTCTCGCATTCGCAACAATCACAGGTGTAAACGTACACCTCGTAATGAAAAGTCAAAAAGACTTTTCCGATTCCGATGTAATGCTGAAAAATATTGAGGCGTTGACTGAGGAAAGTAATAACAATACTAATCCATGTAGATGGAAACAGTATAGTTGTGGATTTTTAAACGGATTAAAAAACATAAAATATGATATATAAATTTATAATATTGATAATTTCATTTTTTATAATATCCTGCGGCGCAGATACATTTCAACCGTCATTGATATGTCCCGACGCTAAAAATGAAAATTCGACACAAGCATTGTCCACAATTTTTCCGCGCAGTCGATTTGTAAAATTAGAAACAACCGACAACTCTTTAATTGGTCGTCAGGTGGGCAAAATCAAAAAACATAAGGGCAAATATTATATTGCAACCGATTTTGCTCGACTGGTAATTTTCGACGTCAATGGAAATTTTATACAAAGTATCGACAAACGTGGGGGCGGACCGGGTGAATATTCCATTCTTGCAGACTATGATATTACGTCGGAAGACGATATTGCGATTCTGGATGCAAAAAAAATAATAATATACGATAATAAGGCGCAATTGAAAAAAACCATAAATCTCACAATTACAGGGTTTAATGTGAAGGTTATAAACGACAAATATCTGATCTGTGCCTCTGGCGAAGAATACAGCGTATATCTTGTTGATAAAGACGGTAAAATACTGGAAAAACATTTTCCAACCAATGATTTGCCAACGCTGGGAAAACAAGTGCCATTTATTGCTTTTGGCAACGACAGCATCTTGTTTCAGTCGGAATATTCCAATACATTGCTTTGTTTTGACGTTAAAAATGAAAAATTTACTGAAATCGATCTGTGTTGCGGCAACGATTATATAAACAAAAAAGAAGAGGAAAAATTGAAAAAAATACATGGAATGAATTATTCGGACAATTTTTCCGGCAAAAACATAATTGGAGGCATAAATAGTTGTAAAGGATATCTGGTGTTTTCGGCAGGAAACAGAAAAGCAGGATTAAAAATTTATCTGATTGACGCTGTAAGCAGGGAAATTAAACACGTTATAACACAAACAAATATCGATGACATTAGTTGTACCGGCACACTTTCTCTCCTGAATAATATGAGCAAATCCGATGCGTCCGATTGCTTTATCACATACATGTATATGGATAAATTGATAAATGGATTGAAAAACAGCCCAAATCAGGACGACCCGTCGTCGCCGATGAAAATCTTTGAAGGCATTGCAAATCCAGAAGACGAAAATCCTGTGCTGATTGAGTTGGGATTTGAATAGTAGTGTAAAAAAGTCGCAAATTTATAAGTTATTTATTTCACGTCCCTTAATAAAATTTCGATCTGTAAATTCCACAAGTGGTTACGATTTTTTCTGCTGGAATGCACAATTTTCCACCACATTCACCATTCCGTTGATTAGAGTAGCAAGTTCGTTGTTGTCAATAATATATGGAGGCATGGTGTAGATTAGTTTACCAAAGGGACGAAGCCAGATACCATTTTCGATAAATGCAGGCTGAAGAGCGGCAATATCGACCGTTTTTTTCATTTCTATCACCCCAATTGCTCCCAAAACACGCACATTTTCAACGGCATCCAAATGACGAACCGGCAACAGTCCTTCTCTGAGTTGTTGCTCTATTTCGGCAATTCTGGCGGGGACGCAGTTATTGTCGGTCAGCAGGTCGATACTGGCGCAGGCAACGGCGCAGGCAAGCGGATTGCCCATAAATGTTGGTCCATGCATAAATACGTGAGGCGCTGCCGACGATATTGTTTCGGCAACCTTGCTGGCGGCAAGTGTGGCTGCAAGGGTCATGTATCCGCCTGTCAGCGCTTTACCTACGCATAAGAGGTCGGGGGTGATTGAGGCGTGCTGGCAGGCAAACATTTTGCCCGACCGCCCAAAGCCTGTGGCTATTTCGTCGGCAATGAGCAGGATATTGTAGTGGGTACACAATTTACGGAGGCATTGCAAAAATTGGGGATGATAAAAGCGCATTCCGCCGGCGCCCTGTACTATGGGTTCGATAATAAAGGCGGCTATTTCGCTGTGATACTGTTCTATAAGTTCGGTAATGTTCGACATTTCGCTCTCGTCCCAAACGCCGTTGAAAGGGGTTTGGGGCTTGTTGGCAAACAACTGTTGTGGAAGGCTGTCGCCAAAAATTGAATGCATTCCTGTTACGGGGTCGCAAACCGACATTGCGTGCCAGGTATCGCCATGATAACCAGAGCGAACAGTTGCAAAACGCCGTTTGCAGGTCTGTCCTTTGGCATGAAAATACTGCAAAGCCATTTTCATTGCAACTTCCACAGCCACAGAGCCGGAGTCGGCAAAAAACACGTAATTAAGTTCTGGCGGAGTCAGATCAATCAGTCGGCGGGCAAGTTCTATTGCCGGTTCGTGCGTCAGCCCGCCAAACATCACGTGGCTCATTTTTTCTGTTTGCCGCCTAATGGCTTCATTCAAAACGGGATGATTGTAGCCGTGTATAGCCGCCCACCACGACGACATTCCGTCGATAATTTGCTTGCCTCCTGCGAGTTGAAGATATACGCCCTTTGCCGATTCAACCAGACTGCATGGCGGGGGCGAACTTGCCGAGGCGTATGGATGCCAAATGTGGTTACGGTCGAACAGTAAGGCGTTTGCAGGTGTTTCCAAATTCATGTTTTTGTTTGCATCCGTCGATTTTTTGCTTGATTTCACTGTGTAAACATCAAGTATAACAGCATATTGCAACAGTAACGGATGAACGGATTAATCGTATGCGCCCATTTTCAGAATTTCCACTTCTCGGGGCGACAATAGCCTGAATTCTCCGCGTTCCAGCCCTTTTTTTGTTAAGCCGGCAAAATAAACACGGTCGAGGCGAAGAACTTCATATCCAAGATGTTCAAACATGCGGCGGATTATGCGGTTTTTTCCCGAATGTATTTCTATTCCCAATTCCGATTTATCGTCTTCAAGTATTTGGATATCATCAACTATGGATATTCCGTCTTCGAGTTCAACGCCATCGCGGAGCAATTGCAGGTCTCTTTTTGTGATGTTTTTATCTATTTGTATTTTGTAGATTTTCATTTTGTTATACGAGGGATGCGTCAATTGCTTTGTCAGTTCGCCGTCGTTGGTAAAAAGCAGCACGCCGGTCGAGTTTTTATCTAACCGTCCCACAGGGTAAATTCTCTCGCTACAAGCCTTTTCCACCAAATCCATCACTGTTTGTTTTGCGTGGGGGTCGTCCACCGTAGTAACATAATTTTTAGGTTTATTGAGCAGGACGTAAACTTTTTTTTCGCCTTTCAGACGTTCGCCGTTGAAGCGCACATCGTCGCTTTGCTTGATTTTTGTTCCGAGTTCGGTAATAACAACGTCGTTTACAGTAATTAAACCGGCAGTAATGTATTCGTCGGCTTCGCGGCGCGAGCAGACGCCCGAATTTGCGATAAATTTATTGAGGCGCACCAGTCCGTCGGGGTCAATTTTGCGGGGTTCGTGCCTGTGTTTCTCCGGTTTACCAAATGGTTTGCGGGGTTTGTCGAATCGGTCATCGCGTCGTCCTGTCGAAAATCTGTCTCTGCCGGAATAACGCTGTTCATCTCTCGAATCGTCTGAATCAGAATATCTGCGGCGCGGTTTTTCAAATCTGTCGCGCGATTTTTCAAATCTGTTATCGCGACGGTCATTCGCAAATCTGTCGCGCGGTCTCTGTTCGTCGGCATCGGAGTATGTTCTGCGCGGTTTGTCCGCTCGGTCGTAACGTTGTTTTTTGCGGAAATCGCTGTTTTCGTCCCCGTTGTAGGGTCGTTTTTTGCGGAAATCGTTGTTTTCGTCCCCATTGTAGGGTCGTTTTTTGCGGAAATCGTCGTCGCCAGCATCTCTCCACGAGTTTCGCGATTTGTTTGTTGATGAAAATGAACGACGTGGTCGGTCAGAAAAATCTCTGTTTTTGCCGAAATCTATTCTTTCCCGTTTTTTTCGCGGTTGCTGCCCGTCCAGTTCCTGATAATTTTTTTCCGGCGCGGCGTCTGTTTCGGAATTTTCATGTTCGTGCCTGTCGGAGTCGCGCACTTCCCAGTTTCCAGCCGATTTTTTATTGTTTTTTGAAGAAAAATCTTTTTCTTTCATCTTTTTTTATTAATTCTTTACTATATATTTTATTGAAAAGCCGATATTTGCAAGAAAAATCGATACAAATATTGCGCCGCAAAGGTAATTAAAAATATTAAAATACAATCAGGACGTCAGAAAAAGATTGAGGTGCTATTGATAAAATATCTATTAGAATATTATTAAGAAATGAACGTCATAGCAATCAAAAGTCCCGCAGGGACGACACTTTATTGACCGCTGGCTTTAGCCCGCGGCAGCGACCCCGCCACGGCTGTTGGGACAAGGTTCTACCTTGTCCACTCTATCTACGCAGGCTGTGCCTGCATTTGCACCTTTGTTGGCAGGCGCAGCCTGCCAAGATAAACCGGACGAGGC
>JAITIA010000039.1 GCA_031279695.1 Prevotellaceae bacterium
AGTCAATCATTCACAGATGCCAACTTCGCGCTGGTACAGCGGTTCGGGCATTTACCGTCATGTGCGGCTGAAAGCGCTCGACGCCGTACACGTCGATTTGTGGGGAGTTTACTGTACAAGCGTGTTGCGTTCAGCGACGGAAGGCGCAGTTCAAATCGAAACAAAAGTGAAAAATGACGACAGGGAAACCCGTCAAGTTAAACTGTTGACGGAAATATTCTCCAACAAGGGCGAGAAAGTTGGTACAGCCACTGAGACGCTTCGCATCGAACCGAATACTGCAAGCGTTTTCAAGCAAAGCATCACGGTTAAAAATCCTGTGCTGTGGGACATTGATTCTCCTGTGCTTTATACGGCAGTAACACGTGTAAAATCAGGCTCGTACATCGATGAAACAAAAACAGATTTCGGATTTCGCACTATGGAGTGGGACAGACAAAAAGGATTTTTCCTGAACGGCAAAAACATGAAACTGAAAGGCGGAAATTTGCACCACGATGGCGGCATCATTGTTGGTGCGGCAGTGCCTGAGCGCCTGTGGGAGATGCGTTTACGGCGCATGAAAGATATTGGCTGCAATTTTGTCCGCACCGCTCATAATCCCCCTGCGCCCGAATTTCTCGATTTGTGCGACAGGCTGGGCTTGCTGGTGATGGACGAAGCCTTCGACTCGTGGCGATTCAGATATTACGAACAGTATTACAACGAATGGTGGAAAATCGATTTGCAGTCAATGTTGCAGCGCGACCGCAATCATCCTTCGATTATTTTGTGGAGCGTGGGAAACGAAGTTGGCGACGACCAGAAAACTGCGTCGGGAGCTGCGGCGCTCGAACAGATGGCAAACTTCGTGCGCGAATATGAGCCGTCGCGCAAGGTAACCGTTGTAATGTATCCAAACAAAGACGATTACAATACTTACGGTTTTGCCGACAAAGTTGATATCGCCGGACATAATTACAACGAGCCGTACTACGAAATCGACAAGCAAAAATATCCGCATCGGCTGATGCTTGGAACGGAAACTTATCTGTATTACAGAGGATACGCGGGCGACGACATGCACTTTGAATCGAAACGGCACACTTGGCAGGACGTTCTTGAACACGACTGGGTTGTGGGCTGGACGCTTTGGCCCGGCATTGATTATCTTGGCGAAACCAACCGTTTCAAACTGAAAGGCTGGCCTACGGGACTGCTCGACGCAAGTGGCAAAGAAAAAACCATTGCCGGTTTGTATCGCGCGTTCTGGAAAACGTCTCCGCAATTAGAAATCGCTGTGCTTGACGACTGTCTGGATATTGAACAGGGATTGGTAAACTGGTCGTCGCCAAAAATGGCTTCGCACTGGAATTTTCCGCATTACGCCGATCAGCTTATTCGTGTACACACGTTTACAAACTGCGATACCGTTGAGTTGAAAATAAACAAGCGCTCGCTTGGAAAACGCGCTCTTGCCGATTTCAACAACAGCACCATCGAATGGAATGTTCCGTATGCGGCGGGAACTCTCAAAGCAACAGGCTATAAGGATGGCAAAGAAGTTATTGTAAAGGAACTGCGCACGGCAGGCGAGCCGGCGGCAATTTCTCTGAACAGCGTTTACCCTTCCGTCAATGCCGACGGGCAGGATGTCGCTATTGTAGAAGTATTTTTGAAAGACAAAAACGGCGAAATCGTTCAGCATGACAACCGCATAGTGTCATTTACCGTAAGCGCCAATGGCGAGTTGCTCGGCGTCGATAACGGCGACCTGCGGATAGAAAAACGTGCAAAGGATACCATTTCCACATATTTCGGACGCTGTATGCTTATTGTCCGTGCCGGAAATCAGGCAGGCGAAATACGCATTTCGGCAACAAGCGAAGGACTTCATGCCTGCGAAATCACAATTCCGGTTACGAAGTGAATTATGAGTTATGAATTATGAGTTATGAATTTAGGTGCTTTATAATGATATTATAATTTATTAAAGACTAAAAAATGATAGAAACAATCGACATAAAAGAATTGTTGCCTCAAAAAGGCGCATTTGTGATGCTCGACCGTTTGACGGAAGTAGATGAGCATAAGGCTGTTTCGCGGCTGAAAGTGAGAAGCGACAATCTGTTTGTTGAAAATAATCTGTTCGAGGCGGCCGGCTTAGTGGAAAATATTGCGCAGACAGCCGCCGCCAAAATTGGATATACGGCAAAATATATCAACAAATCGGAGATAACAATCGGCTTCATTGGCGAGGTGAAAAACCTTGTTATTAAACATCTTCCGTGCGTGGGCGACGAACTGAAAACTACCGTCGCATTTGTTGGCGAAGCGTTATCGACGCTGCTGGTGAACGCCATTGTCGAAATTGGAGAGCAAACCGTTGCCTCGTGCAAAATGAAAGTATTTATGACTGATATACAATCGACAAACTGAGAAAAAAGATGAAACTTAAAGACGATTTTTTTGTGATACAGAGCCGCTCGACCGAGCAAAACAGGCTGGAATACGGCATAGCGCTCAACGCCGCGCACTCAATCTACAACCTTCATTTTCCGAACAATCCGATAACGCCGGGCGTGTGCCTGCTGGCAATTGTCGGAGAATTGCTGTCGTTTGAATTTGGCGTGGAATATACCCTGCGGGAAGCCGCGAAAATACGATATTTCAAGCCGGTCAATCCTTTGGAAAACAATCGATTGAAAATTATAATCGACCTCACGCCAACAAACAGCGACTGCCTGCTTTTGGTAAGCATTGCCGACGAAAAGGACGAGGTTGCCAAATTCACGCTGCGGTTTGGCAGGGCAAAATAAATGGAAAATTTGGTTCAAGAAAAAATTTTTATACAAAAAAAGAAAAAAATCATTACTTTTGCAAAATTATTTGACTAAAAATTATGTCGGAAAAAAACGATAACAGAACAAAAAGAGCCGCTCGCGGCGGACTGACTTTGGGTTGTACTTTGTCGGCAATAAACCTATTGCAGTATCTGCTGAATATGCGGATGGGATTTCTCGATATTGCCGTATATATCTTTGGAATAGTGTATTTTACATTACGTTGCAGGGACGAATCTAACATTTTTGGATACCAGAAATCGCTGGTTTTTGGTATTCAACTATCCATTTTTACCTACATCATTTTGGGGCTCTACACCTATATTTATGTAGAATATATCGACCCCGTTGGCTACCACGCCACCTTCAACGAAATGCTTAATTTGATGAAAGAATATGGACTTGACGCCGCCAACAACAAGGAAATTGCGCCGGTACGCAACCCGATTTTTATCACCCTCAGTTATATCATCACCGGAGCATTTATCGGACTGATAGTCTCGTCAATTACCTCAATATTTACTCGAAAAAATTAAAAATTATGGATATTTCAATAGTCATACCACTCTACAATGAAGAAGAATCGCTGCCGCCATTGGTCGAATGGATCGAAAAAATTGTTGCCCAATGCCGGTATTCCTACGAAATTATCATGATCAACGACGGCAGCAACGACTCGTCGTGGCAAGTTATCGAAAATCTGGCAGCCGCCAACAGCAACATTCGCGGCATCTGTTTTCAGCGAAATTATGGCAAATCGGCAGCCCTGCATTGCGGCTTTGAAGCCGCTCAGGGCGACGTAGTTATAACAATGGACGCCGACTTGCAGGACAGCCCCGACGAAATCCCCGCCCTCTACAACATGATTTGCAACGAAGGCTACGACCTCGTTTCGGGATGGAAACAAAAACGCTACGACAATAAACTGTCAAAAAACCTTCCCTCAAAGATTTACAACGCCACCGCGCGCAAAATCTCCGGAATAAAACTGCACGACATGAACTGCGGATTGAAAGCATATCGCCGCGAAGTGGTCAAATCGATAGAAGTTTACGGCGAAATGCACCGTTACATTCCAATCATAGCCAAATGGGCTGGGTTTAACGCTATTGGCGAAAAAGTGGTCGAACACCGGATGCGACAGTACGGAACAAGTAAATTCGGGCTTAACCGTTTCATACACGGCTATCTCGACCTGCTGACCATAATGTTTATCTCGAAATTTCGCAAAAGCCCCATGCACCTTTTCGGCGCAGTGGGCAGCCTGATGGTCTTAATCGGACTGGCGGCAGCCTCATGGCTGGGTATCTATAAGATATACTGCCTGTCGGCAAAAATCCCCGCCATTTTGATAACCGACAACCCTTATTTCTACATTTCGCTGGCGGCAATGATTATCGGAACACAACTTTTTCTCGCAGGCTTTCTCGCCGAACTTGTGTCGCGAAACGCATCGGAACGAAATCACTACCTTATCAGCAAAAAAATATAAGAAAATGCCCTCCGGAAATCTAAAAAAAATATTAAATTATGTTAAATTATAAAAATATCGACAGGCTCAAAACAGCATCAAAGGCTTTATTGTCTGATTTTTTCGCATTTTAACATAATTTTTTCACCAGACAGCAGCACCGGAGTATTGAAAAAATGAGTACTTTTGTGCGTTTAATTTTTTTAAATATTAATTTGATATGAAAAGATTTTTATTGACTATCGCATTGATAACAACATCAATAGCGTATTTATCCGCCCAACAGACGGGCAAAGAAGACGCGGCACTGAAATCCGAAGCCGCAAAAATTGCCAAAGAACTGTCGCTTGACGCAAAAAACGAACGTCTTGTGTACAACGTTCTTAATCACGTAAAAACCCGAATTGCCGGCGTTCCTCTGGGACATGAAAAGTATGCCAAACTTATTGGCTATATCGACGAAGAACGGGTTGGTATGATGAAAGCCCTGCTCACCTCCGCTCAGTACAAACGCTACGAAACAGCCTTTGGAGCATCTGAAAAACAGAAAGTTGCCCAACTGCTTGCAAAAAACACCGAACATGTGAAAGTTCATGGCGTACTTGTAACAAGAGTGTCGGGAGCGGACATAATCGACGACCAGTTTTTTGACAAAAGCGACGAAAATGCCGACAACAAGGCCGACGACGATGCTGAGGAGGTAACGGCAGAAACAGAAGAAACTGCAAATAAATCAGAAAGTTCCGGCGATAAAAAGTAAGCCGCACCCGTTCAGATTTCCAACTTGCGCTCCACAGCATTGGTTAGCTCAATAAACTGTGCTATCGACAATTGTTCGGGGCGCAAACTCATAAACTCGTGTTCAAATGCAATATCGGGCAGCAACGGCTTTATCGAATTGCGGATTGTTTTCCGTCGCTGATTGAAGGTTGTTTTCACAATTCTGACAAAAAGTTTCTCGTCACACTGCATGTCCGTCCGCGTGTTGCGCGTCATCCGTACAACCGCCGATTTGACTTTTGGCTGTGGAACAAACACCGTTTCATCGACCGTAAACAGATATTCGATATCGAACCACCGTTGCAGTAAAACGCTGAGAATGCCGTATATTTTGCTGCCCTCCGTCGCCGCCATGCGTTCGGCAACCTCCTTCTGAACCATGCCAACTATTTCGGGGATAAAGTCTTTGCAGTCGATAACTTTAAAGAATATCTGGGAAGAAATATTGTAGGGAAAATTGCCGATAACCGAAAAACTGTCGCCATTGAACAGCCTGTCGAGTTTCATTGCCAGAAAATCGTCTCTGAAAAGATTTTCCCCAATCTGCGGGTAATTTTTTTCCAGATATGCGACCGACTCGTGGTCGATTTCCACAAGTTTCAAACGCTCCTGCCGCTGCAGTAAATACTTGGTTAAGACGCCCGTACCGGGTCCGACTTCAAGAATATTGCCCGACTGCGCCGCAAGCGCATCGACTGTCCGTTTGGCTATATTTTCGTCTTTCAGAAAATGCTGCCCAAGAAATTTTTTTGCTCTAACCATTTGGTTGTCAGTTGTCAGTTGTCAGTTGTCAGTTGTCAGTTGCGGCTGGATTTTCTTGTTCTGTCTGTCCGCCGCCGGTATTAATCACTAATCATTAATCACTAACTGACCACTGCCCACAAATAGCCCTGTTCGCGGATAAATTAATACCCGCGAATAGAAAAAAAATGACGCTGACGTCTTGTTTTTAATATTTTATATTATGTTCGTCAAGAATTTTCAGCGCCAGTTGCAGAATGGTTGCATCGTCGAATGTAACGATTCCGCCTTCGGGACCTTTTTCGTAGTGCAAGCCTGTAGCTTTACCGCGCTCGAAATTTTCGCCTCCGAAATAGTTTCTTACCGTTTCGACGCTGACGTCTAATAAGTCTGCAATTTTATGAATGCTTCCATCCGGCAGCGCATCTTTAATTCTTCTCAATTCATTGAATGTTACTGTAATTGTTTCCATGATGATATAACTTTTATGATGAAAAAACGTCCGTAAAAATCAGAACGTGTTTTCTGATTAAACAAATAAATATTTATAATTATGTTAAAATTTCGTTTCATTTTCATTTTGACTTTAATAATGTATATTCCAATATTTTATCCTGAAAAATAAATGGGGTTAAATTTTCAAGTCCAAGTTTGTGTACGGCTGTTTCCAGAAGCAGGTTTTTTGACGCTGTTTCCGGTTTGTCGCCTTTTATGGCAAGAAAATACTGACCCGCGTCGAGCAGAACTTTTTCGGGAATCAGTCCTACAATTTCTGTTCCCGTTACCGCAATTTTTCTTTGGGCTGCCCGACGGCTCACTTCTTCAAAAACTTTGTGTAAAGGGGTTGTGCGATAATCGGTTATATTGACCGAGACCTGCGCCATGTCGAAATCGGCAATATACCAGCCTATTGCTCTGACGCTTTTGAGTTTTGCTCCGTGCCCGCTTTCGCGGATTTCGGCGGCAATTTCGGCGGCTGTTGTTTTTGAACCGGTATTCAGATTGAAATTGACGGCAATCAAAATTTCTCTTGCACCGATTATGCTTGCGCCGGTTTTGGCAATTTTTTCCGAAAACACGTCGGGACCGAAGTCCGGTTTTTGGCTTGCCATTTTTTCTTTCAGCAATTCGTATTCGCCTTTGCGACAGTATGCCAGACTTTTACGTTCGGGGAGCAGGGCTGCCTGTTCGTAACAATATACGGGGATACCAAGTTCTGTTCCAACACGTTGGGCAAGTTTGCGGGCATGTTCAACGGTGGTTTGCATATCCACGCCGCGCAAGGGTATCAGAGGACAGACGTCGGCGCTGCCAAGGCGCGGATGTTTGCCCGAATGTAATCGCATGTCAATCAGTTCTGACGCGGTTTTGACGGCGGCAAATGCCGCACGGCAAACGGCGTCGGGAGTTCCGGCAAAACTCACCACTGTTCTTCCTGCATCCGCTCCGCTTTCCGCGTGCAACAGGCTCACGTTCAGTGTGTTTTCTATCGAGGCAAGTATTTTCCGTATTTTACCGGTATCGCTGCCCTCGCTGAAATTGGGAACGCATTCAATCAACTGTTGGTGCATCGACGCGCATGTTTGTTTCATTTGTCATATATTTTCTACGTTCATCGGGCGAAAAATGTTCAATCGCGTATCGCAGGCAGGTTCGCGGCATCGAGGCGCAGTATTTGTCGAGAAATTCGACGAGCGCCGCCCTGTCCTGTTTGCCAACTTCGCGGAGCATCCAGCCTGTTGCTTTGTGAATCAGGCTGTGAGAATGCGTCATAAATTTTTTGGCAATAGCAAATGTGTTGTCAAATTCGCCGTTTTTGATTAAAAGCCATGTTGAGACTATTGCTATTCGCTGTTCCCATAGATTGTTGCTGTTGGCAAGTTTAAGAAGTATTTGCCGGTTGGTTTCTGGGAGCAGATAGCCGCCCACAATGTCTCTACACGACAAATCGACTAAATCCCAGTTATTTGCCTGTCGGGCGTGTTGAATATAAAACCGGTAGATTTCTGTGCGTGCCGTTGCCGTTTTTGCTTTTTTAAATTGATGGACTAACAAGATAAAGCCGGCGAGCCTTATTTCGTGATATTCAGAATATATGAGTGTTTGAATTTCGGAAAGCGGCAATTCTCTCCATGGTTTAACAAGTAATCGGACTTGGGGTACGGTAAGACCGAGAAACAAATCTCCTTCGGCATACTCTCCTTTGCCCGTTTTGAAGAAACGCCGCAAAAATTCTGCTTTTTCTGCGTTTTCTATCGCTCTAAATTCGTCTATCAACATTTTAATTTCCATACACTTATCATATAAAATCCTGCAACTTCAACAAGTATTTTAGTCGATACAAAATTATGCATATTTTTTCAATTTCCAACACAAAAATCGAAAAAAATATTCACAATCGCCAAAATTTTGCTCTCAACTGAGGGAATGATATTGACAGTTACGTTTTTATATTTTTTATCAGGAGATGATTTTTTTTTCGACAGCAAGTTTTGATTTTTGATTTACGATTTTTGATTTACGATTATGGATGTCGAATAAATAATGTCTGTCTATAAAAAAATGGCTGAACAATAAAGTCTCGCAGGGACTTGCGGGTGAGAATATAGGGGTAGTAGCCATGAGGCTGTATCAAAAGACAATTCAAATTTCGGAGAATTGAATATTCCGCAACACGGACAGGGATACGAATAAAAAGGCGTAGAAAATGAATATTTTCTCTTTTGATACAGCCTCTTAATAATGTGTCGTCCCTACGGGATGTTTGCGCGACGACAGGCTGCATCAGCATAAAAAAATAGCACCTCAAACTTTTTTTGAACCACATTTTGCTATATAAAAAACAAGTAGTACTTTTGTCTTTTAAAAATAATTGTTTTTATTAATGTAAAATAACTGTAAAGTCATGAAATACAACGATAACATCGCAAGAAAAACAGATTGGCGAATTGTAGAAACAGTTCGGAAAATCTTTTTGTGCTCTTTTTTTCGTACAAATATATTGAATAAATTCATCCTAAATAATTTGTTTATTATGAAAACGATAATATTAGTGTCTGTGGCGTGTATAAATGTAAATGTGTATTCGCAGGAGATTGAAGATATTGGTCGGAAGGAGGTTAACATGTACGAATTTGGCATACCCGTAACTTCTTGCGACTGTAATTTTGAAAATTTATTGTTCAACTGGCGTTATTGGATAACAAATCATAAAGAAACAAAATTATTGTCCTACGAATATGTAGAACAACTTATAAATGCCGATAAAATAGCATATTATGCCAAGTTGATGAGTAATTGGGAATCGACAATGTTTAACATATCGAGAAGAAACGGTCGCGAGAAACAGTCTAACTTTTTTCGTGGAAATATAATAAGAGAAATTAAGGTTGTTCCCACTACTTATAATGAAGTATTACAATCTATTCCAAAAGAAATACTGGCTGATTCGGCAAAAATGAAGGCGAGCAAAAAGGAATTGGACAAAGAAATGGAAATGAGGAGAGTCATTTTTGAAAAGGAAATGCAGGAAGGCGACGAAATCTTTCTGCTCAAATTTGAAACAAAAAAGAAAATATATGATTATTACGTCGTTTGCCGACCCGGAAAAAATAAAATAGTGCCTGTTGTTGAGCTACTTGCCCAAATCAAAATATTGTGGTCGGAATTTAGAATGCAGTAAATATGAAAAAACAAACTGTTTTTCGCTAAAATTCCGCTTTTCAGATTGAAAAAAGGTCATTTAACTCGTCGAAGGCACAGCCATCAACGAATTTAATACCAGCCATGTACACTTGTTTTGTTATTCTTTCTTTTCTTTGTAAAACAGCAAAATCGGATTACTGTCTGCTACAATTCCCATTTTACTGATTTTTTGTCGCAACAGAAGAAAAACATGAAACTGAGAGCGAAAAATATCGTTTTGGGAGGAGTGCGGATAATTAAAGTGATTATCAATAAATTATGAGATGATGCGACGGGATATTTCGATGTTAATAAAAATTGTTGCTGCAAACGGAGTTCCTGTTTGAAAACTTTTTTGTACTTTTGCGCTTGTTATTATCCGTTGTTTTTATTGCGACAATGCAAAGACAAGTGAAAATGACGAGTCTGCAAAGTTCTCACATGCAAAACCTTGCAGATATTTAAAAAATATTTGCAGATGTCAGAATATACAAACAACCTGCTTTTGCATCGTATTTATTTTTAGAGAAAAGGATAAAATGACACTAAAAAATCGTATATGGAAACGTGTTCCGTTTTGGCTGGCGGCAGTGTTTCTGCTGCTTTCGTATCTTGGCGTCGATACTTCCGTTAACAGTATATCCGACAGGGATATTGCTTCGATAGAAAAAGTTTTGCACAATTTGCAAAACGAAGGCAAAAAAATTGTATCGGATATTGCATTGTCGTCCCGTAGCAATATCGACAGTATCTGTCCCGCCAATTTGAACGAAAAAGGTCTGTATCTGTTTATTACCGATAGCCTTTCGACAGAAATAAAATACTGGTCGTACAATCTTCCCGTAACGGTCGATAAACTGAAAAATGTTGGCGAAAATGCTCAGTATCTGTTTTTTGGCAATGGTCGGCACGTTGCACAGGCACAGTGGCACGACGGTTATAAATATATCATTCTTATACTTATAGAACGTGAATACTGGTATCAAAACCGGTTTCTGCGCAACGGAACAAATCCGGTGTTCGGTTTTCCCGAAAACCTTATTGTTCAGCCATTAGACGCTGATATCGGAATCCCCGTCAAGGGTGTGGACGGTATGCCGCTTTTTGTTGTCAATTTGGATATTCCACCAATGGATGCAGTGAATATTGCGCTGATATTCCGAATATTGTCCTTTATACTTGTCCTTATCGGGCTGATATTTGTTTTTTTCAATCCGGCGCTGTACTGCAAAAATCCCGCATGGCTGGCGGTTTTTGTCTTTTTACTTGCAGGACTGCGAATTACACTTGGTATCAACACTGTTTTTCCGCTTGGCGGGCTGTATCTTTTTTCGCCAATGTTATATGCCGACTCGATGCAGCTTCCCTCGCTTGGCGCACTTTTGCTGCATGTTCTGTTTCTGCTGGTGCTGATAATCGGCTTGTTCTGTTCCCGTAAGGCGCTGACAGGCAAAATTATATCCCTGTCGAACAACAGACGCATGATTCTTTATCTCGTTTCCTGCCTGCTGACCGCTCTGTTTCTATGTTTTGCCGAATATATTGCCAAATCGCTGGTAATCAACTCATCAATATCGTTCAAAATATACAAAATCAACAATATTTCAATTTATATGTTTGTTGCATATTTAGTTCTCGGAATTATTTTTGCACAAATCTGTCTGTTAGTGGGTTTGCAGTCGTTGATATTTTCAACCGTAAAAAAACGGCTGCAATACATTCTACCTGTGTCGATTGCGCTGATAACTCTGCTGTTGACAGTTGATTTTGAGTATGATATTTTACTGATAACAGGACTATATGCGGCAATAAATTTTCTGATTGCCGGCAGAGCCACACGCCGTTTTTCACTCTTTATTTTTGTGTGCATTGTTGCCTTAAATTCGCTGTATATTTCATGGACGCTGATTGTGCATAGTGTTGAACGTGAGCATCGAAAACGCGAAATGCTTGCACACAACTTTTTGTCGGAACGCGACCCCGAAGTGGAAGTTCTGCTCAAAGAGATCAACAATAAAATACCCGCCGACCCATATATTAAAAGTATTATCCATTCGGACAAAACCAGTTCGATATATAATATTTTGGCAGACAGATATTTCAGAGGTTATTTTCAGCGTTACGACCTGAGCGTTACGGTTTGCAATTCCAACGCAAATCTGCATATTATCGACGAGGACAGATATGAACACTGTATCGATTTTTTTGAAAAACAGTATCTCAGTTTAGACGGTATTCCCCTGTCCGAAAATTCCAATTTTCATTTCATGAATCATTATTTGGGTCGTATTTACTACTTTGGCAGCTTTAAATTTGCCGATGAACAGGATACTGTATTTCTGTTTGTCGATTTATATTTGAAACACGCGGTCAAAGCGGGCGGCTATCCCGAACTTTTGAAACTCGACTCGCGAAGTATCGATTTCGACCAGGAAGATTACTCCTGTGCCAAGTATGCCAATGGATTGCGTGTTGCCTGTTTCGGCGTTTACGAGTACAGTTTTGAACTTGACGGCGAAACAGAAAATCGTGGCAGCGGTTTTTTCGAGAAAAACGGCTATTCGCACTGTATTTTCAACACCGGTAAGGGCAATGCTGTGATTGTGAGCCAGCCAAAGCAGGAATTTTCGGAAATTATTTCGATTTTTTCCTATTCGTTTGTCATCTTTTTTATGATTTTTCTGCTCTCGTTTACCATGTCAGGCATCAAACCGGCAATCAGTCAGGGCAAAAACAGTTACCGACGACGCATTTCGATGGTCATTCTTGCCGGAATAACCGGTTCGCTCACTACCCTCGCTATCTCTGTGATTGCCTACAATATAGCTCAGAGCGAAAAGAACAATATCGAAGATATCCGTGGACGTATGCAGTCGATTATGAACGAACTGGAAGATTTTTTCGACAAAAAAATCAACTCCGAAACCATCAGAGAACTGGAACAGACGCTGTTCCGGCTTTCAAATGCGTTTTATACCGATTTGAACGTTTACAGCCTTTCGGGCGACTTGATATGCTCGTCGAGAAACGAAATCTTTGAAAAAAATCTTACCGGAACAAAAATGAATCGCGAGGCATTTTACGAACTGGCAGTTGCAAAACAGTCGAAATACATTCATACCGAACGTATTGGCGCGATGAACTATTTTTCGTCATACGCAACCTGCTACAACCGTGACGGCGTGGCTGTTGCCTTTCTTAATCTTCCATATTTCGACAAACAGTTTAAGGTGCGCAACGAATTGCTTTCGCTCATTGGCGCTATAATCAATATTTATATTTTTCTGATTATGATAGGAATAGCCCTTTCGGTATTTGTGTCGAATCAAATTACCCGCCCGCTTGACCTTGTGCGCCGAAAAATGGCGAAACTTAACCTCAACGAACAGCCGGAGACAATTGATTATAAGGCTAATGACGAACTTGGCGAACTTGTGAGAGCATATAATCGCATGATTGGCGAACTTGCCGAAAGCGCCAAAATTATGGCAGAGAGCGAACGGGAATCGGCGTGGCGCGAAATGGCTCGTCAGATTGCTCACGAAATAAAAAATCCGCTCACTCCGATGAAACTCAATATCCAACTTGCTCTGCTCATGAAAAAACAGAACAGGGAAGGCTGGCAGGAAAAAATGGAGTCGGCAATGGCGTCTATTCTTGAACAAATTGATACTCTTTCGAGTATAGCATCGGAATTTTCCGATTTCGCCCGTACAGGCAAGGTCGCGCTAACAGAAATCGACTGGGTGGAGTCGATAAATTCCGTCATTGCTCTGTTTTCGGGATATCGAAATATAAAAATCATCTTCGACTGCGATACAAATAAAAAATATACGATAAAAGCAAACAGCGAACAGATGCTGAGGGTGATGACCAATCTGGTGAAAAACTCGATACAGGCAACAGAAACGGTCGATAACCCTGAAATCAGGCTGTTATTGACTGAAAATGACGGCGTTTGCGAACTGACCGTCGCCGACAACGGCACAGGAATATCGGACGAAGAGGCGAAATATCTTTTTCGCCCGAATTTTACAACAAAATCGGGCGGAACAGGCTTGGGACTGGCTATCTCAAAAGGAATTATCGAAAGTTTCGGGGGAACGATAAGCTTTGTTCAGTCCGAAACGGGTGCATGTTTTAAAATTATATTGAAACAGTGAGAAATTATGAAAAATATGTAAAAAACCTTCGTGAAACTTCGTGTAATAATATTTTATTTAGCCAGTATTAAAAAAAATTGTATTTTTGTGCTGGTTTTGTAGCGATACAAAATGGATGAAAACATCTGAAAATAATTACTATAACAGTTAAATAGAAATGAAAAAAATTATCTTTATTCTGACGCTAAGCGTCCTGACAGTCGGCGTGAGCGCCCAGACAACCGGCGAAAACGAGCAGACCGTGAAACTGAAATATAATGCCGAAGGCAAATTCAAAATCGTTCAGTTTACCGATATTCACTACAATATCGCATCGGAAAACTCGCCGGTGAAAATCGAAACACTCAATCGGGTGATTGAGGCGGAAAAACCTGATATTGTGGTTTTTACCGGCGATATTATTACCTGCCGACCTCAGCAGCAAGGCTGGGAAGAGGTGTTGGGAACGGTTGTCAAACGCAATATTCCCTACGTTGTAACCATGGGCAATCACGATCAGGAACACGACTGGACGCGCGAACAGATTGCCGAATATCTCGAAAAACAACCCGGCTCGCTTTTCCTGCGCGGACCGAAAAATATTAAGGGCGTGGGCAATTTTGTTGCTGAACTGGAGGGCGATAACGGCAAAACCGCCAACCTGATATATTTTATGGACTCGAATGCCTACGGTCTTGTTGGCGAAAATATGGGCTGGGACTGGTTTGCGTTTAATCAGGTGGACTGGTATCGTGCAACTTCGCGCCGATTTACGGAGAAAAATGAGGGCAAGCCTTTGCCCGCACTTGCATTTTTTCATATCCCGCTGCAGGAATACCGAGCGCTGTTCGACACTGTAAATATCAATTATTTCAAGTTGCTGAAACCCATGCCCGTATATGGCGAACGGGGCGAGCGCGAATGTTTTGGAATTATCAACACGGGCATGTTTGCCGCAATGGTCGAAGCGGGCGACGTGATGGGAACATTTGTAGGACACGACCATTTCAACAATTACATCGGCTGTCTCGACGGGATTTGCCTGGCTTACGGATTGTGTAGCGGAGAAAAAGGACTGCGCGGCGGCGGTCGCGTGATTGAACTGAGCGAAAACAGTCGCGGGTTCGACACATGGATTCGTCGCGGCGACGGAGAAGTGGCGTTCAAAGTGAATTATCCCGAATCGTTTAAACGCTGATTTGCCCTTTAAATTCAGCAAGTTAGCAGGTTGATGAAAATAAAATTCATTGTTGTGGGCAAAACCGATGCAAAATATATTCAGGAGGCTGTTTCGGTTTATCTCGACCGGCTTGGGCATTACGTTCCTTTTGAGATGCATTGTATTCCCGACCCGAAAAACGCAGGCAAAATGAACGAGTTACAACTGAAAACGCAGGAAGCCACCGCCATACTCGAATGCCTGAGCGCCGGCGACGAATTGATTTTGCTCGACGAAAAGGGCGAAACGCTTTCGTCGGTGGAATTTGCTTCAATGATTTCAAAGAAAATCAATTACGGCGTGCGGCGGCTCGTGTTTGTGTCCGGCGGTCCTTATGGTTTTGCCGATGCAATTTACGAAAAATCATCGTTACTGCTCTCGCTGTCGAAAATGACTTTTACGCATCAAATGGTGCGCCTGATATTTGTAGAACAGTTGTACCGAGCCTTTACCATTATCAAAGGAGAAAAATATCATCACTGAATAAAGTGTCGTCCCTGCGGGACTTTTGATTGCTATGACATGCATTTCATAATAATAGTCTAATAGATATTTATCAATAGCACCTCGATAAAAAGTATTAACTTTGCAGAAATTAATTTAATGCAAAATAAGCATAATATGTTTATAAACACCTTATTATGTAAGTAAAAAAATTATCAGTTATGGCAACAATATTAAAATCAAGTGAACGGGAATTTCAGGAAGACCCGAACAAAATCGACAGTTTCAGGCTGTTTTCCGATGTCTCACGCATCCGGAAAGGCGTAAATCCCAAGTATTTAAATTTCGATTTGCGGCGCTTAAATCCCGACAAGTATTGCTCGGCATATCATTTTCACCGACATGCCGAAGAATTATTTATGATTATTTCCGGCTCGGCAACTTTGCGAACTCCTTCCGGGTTAGAGATTGTGGAAAACGGCGACCTGATTTTTTTCGAGGCTGGCGACACAGGAGCGCATCAATTGTACAACCACACCACCGAGCCGTGTATTTATTTGGATATAAGAACTTTTGCCGGATTCGATGTTTGCGAATATCCCGATTCAAACAAAATATTTATTGTCCCGACATACGAGATTTTTGGCAAAGATTCGCAATTGAATTATTTCGACGGTGAAGAAAATGTCCGAGAAAAATGGGCAAAAATAAAAGATACCAAACATTGAAAACCTCCATTTTAAAGCGTTCACACTATTTATGAATGATGACGGAACAAATATTTTTCATACAGATTAAAAAAAGGCTGCCGTTTCCGGCAACCTTTTTCTTCTCATTTTTTTAATTAATACTAACCAACTAACATTTACTTTATAAAACCAATTTAATCAAATTACACATATATGACTGTTATCCCGTCCAAAGGTTTAATGTTGGATTAAAATTATTTTAATTTATATTCAACAAAAAGTTCAATAGCCTGATATTCAGCCATGCCAAGTTTGTCGAAAATTACGGCTGTTGCGTGATTTCTCTCTTCGGCGCGTTGCCAAAATTCGCGGGTATCGGTGCCGGGGAACAGTGGGCGGTCTTTTTGCGACTGATGTTTGAAAATTGCCATGCGTTTGATATAAGTTTCTTCGGGGCTCAGAGGCACAGCCATTTCCTGTTCGGCAACGTCCCACTCCTGCCATGCGCCGCGATACATCCAGATACGGCAATTTTTCATCCACGTTTGGTTTTGCAGACGTTTTGCCGCTTCTATTACTGCATGAAAACAAACTCGATGCGTTCCGTGCGGGTCGGTCATGTCGCCGGCGACATATATCTGGTGCGGCTGAATTGTTTGCAGCAAATCCATCACAATTTGTATATCGTCCTCGCCAACAGGTTTTTTCTTCACCGTTCCGGTTTCGTAAAATGGAAGGTCGAGAAAATGTATATTTTCTTCCGGCACGCCGACATAGAGAGCGGCGGCACGCGCTTCGGTACGGCGGATTGAGCCTTTTATCATCTTAACATTGTCGGGATCAGCCTGTCCGGGTCGTTTATTTTTCAGCGCCTGCATGGCTTGATGATAGGTTTGGTCGGTGAGCTCGGACGGGAGGTTGTAGATTGAACCTGTTTCGCGTATAAAATCCAGAAAGCGAAGGGCTTCATCGTCGAATACGGCGATATTGCCCGATGTCTGATACGCCACATGAACTTCATGACCCTGAGTGCATAAGCGAGCCAAAGTGCCGCCCATCGAAATCACGTCATCGTCGGGGTGCGGACTGAATACCACCGCTTTTTTGGGAAAAGGTTTTGCACGTTCGGGGCGGGTGCTGTCGTCGGCATTTGGTTTGCCGCCGGGCCATCCGGTGATTGTGTGCTGCAAATCGTTGAAAACACGTATGTTAATTTCGCTTGCCGAGCCGCATTCCGAAATCATGTCGCCCAATCCGTTGTCGTTATAATCTCTGTCGGTGATTTTCAGAATTGGTTTGTTCAGTTTTTGACACAGCCAGAACACCGCACGTCTGATTATGAAACTGTTCCATTCGACATTGCCCGTCAGCCACGGGGTTTTGATGCGGGTGAGTTCCGAGGCGGAGGCTTCGTCGAGAATAATCGATACCTTGGGATGTTCCTGCAAATAGGATGCCGGCGTCATTTCTGTAATTTTCTCTTCTACAACCTTTTTGATGATTTTTGCCTTGCCTTCGCCCCAAGCCATCAGAATAATTTCGCGAGCCGCAAGTATCGTCCCCAAACCCATTGTCAGACAATATCTTGGCACATTTTCTTCGCCGTAGAAATTGCTTGCCGCGCCCATTCGGGTTGCATAGTCGAGAGTTATCAGCCGCGTTTCGGAATATTTGTCCGAGCCGGGCTCGTTGGCTCCGATTTGTCCCCGTCCGTCGAGGCTTAAAAGTTGCAGGTCGATACCACCCAACTTCCTGATTTTGTCTTCATAAGACTTACAAAATGCGGCAATCTGTTCTTTGGAAATATCGCCTCTGATAAGGTTGATATTTTCTTTGGGAATATCGACCAGAGAGAACAGATATTCGTGGAGACAGAGGTAATGGCTTTGTATTTCGTCGGGCGAAAGGGGATAGTATTCGTCGATATTAAATACGTGTACATTTCTGAAACTGAGCCTGTTTTCTCGATGCAGGGATACGAGTTCTTCATAGACGTTTACGGCGGTTGAGCCGGCAACCAAACCCATGACGCAGGGTTTTCCTTCCGCCTGTTTGCTCAGAATGGCGTCAGCAATTTTCTGTGCCACTGTTTTTGAGGCGCTTGCAGAGTCGGGATATACATCTACCGGCGCCTGCTCGAATCTTTTTGAAATCTTTTTTCTCATTTCTATTACTGTTTAAATATGGTTTAAAAATTGAAATCCAAATAATTAAAGTTCCAATTTTATGATTTTACAACTTTCAATTTCTGCGCACAATCAGCGCTACGGCGTGTACTGCAATTCCCTGTTCCTGACCCACAAAACCGAGTTTTTCGGTGGTTGTGGCTTTTATTGAGATATTTTCTTCGGGAATTTTGATGATTTTTGCAAGAATTTTTTTCATCTCCGGAATATAATCTTTGATTTTCGGTTTTTGCAGAACGACTGTAATATCCGTATTTCCAATGTCATAGCCCTTAGTGTGCAAGAGGTCGATAACGTTTGCGAGCAGAATTTTGCTGTCGATTCCTCTGTATTTTTCGGAAGTATCGGGGAAGTGCGTGCCAATATCGCCCAAAGCGGCTGCGCCCAGCAGGGCGTCGCAAAGTGCGTGAATCAGAGTGTCGCCGTCGGAATGCGCGATGCAGCCTTTGCTGTGTTCAATCGGTATTCCTCCAAGCATAAAATCGTATCCTTCCGAAAGGACATGTACGTCGTATCCGTAGCCTATTCGCGGTATCATCTCATTTATAATTTATTAACACATAAATGTGTTTAATTTTCGGGTGCAAAAGTACGAAAAAAATTGCATTTTTGATTAGTGTTTTTTGATTGACGATTAATGCCTGCGCTTGAGGAGACTGCCACCCGTCAAACTCCGTAGAGACGGGGCACGCCCCCGTCTCTACGTGGCGATGCACAATATCACAGCAAACATTTGCAAAATAAAGACTTTGTGGTTATTCGTATAACTAAAAAATGTGAATATCGTATTATTTACTTAAAAGAACTACGAAGGAAATAAAATAAATCAATTTAGGTATCATGTACGATGCCCATATAATATCATATTGGCATTAATCATCTCAATCTTTTTTCAACATTTTTTCAACCAAATTTGTCTATATAATAAATTTGATATACTTTTGCAGTCCCTTTTTGCCTGTCAAAACAGACAGTGTGTAATGGGATTTCGTTGATAACAACGGAATTGAGTAGCACTTATATTTAAATAAAAAGAATGAAAACATTTAAATTGGAGGGCACAGAAAGGCTCGCCCTCGGAAAAAAAGAAACAAAAAAATTGCGCAAAGAACAGCTTGTTCCATGCGTTCTCTACGGCAACGGACTGGCAAATCTGCATTTTGCTATCAAAGACGGTGATTTGAAGCACATTATCTTCACGCCGGAATCGTATCTGCTCGACCTGAACGTATCGGGAAAACATTACAAAGCCGTACTTCGGGATATTCAGTTTCATCCCGTAAGCGACGAAGCGCTGCATGTGGATTTCTTCAATATCGATGAAACCAAGCCCGTTACAGTAGAGTTGCCGGTTGTGATTGAAGGCAATTCCGAAGGAGTAAAGCAGGGCGGAAAACTTCAACTTCTGGTACGCAAACTTAAAGTTTCCGCGCTGGTAGCCGATTTGCCCGAAAATCTTCCGGTCGATATTACCGAATTAGGATTGGGTAAAACAATTTTTACGGGCGACCTCTCGTATCCCAATCTCACATTGTTAACGTCCGCTTCTGCCGGCGTTTGCCGCATTAAAGCAACACGCGCATCGCGCGAAATCGCCACTCAGGCAAAGTAAAAATCCAAAAGTTAAAAACTAAATGAACTTTAGTTTTTAACTTTTTTTTTTCTTTTTAATATGGTACGGAATATCTTGATTACAGGCGGAGCAGGTTTCATCGGCTCGCATCTTGTGCGCCTGTTTGTAAATAAATACAAGAACTACAGGATTATCAATCTCGATAACCTGACATACGCCGGCAATCTGGCAAATCTTAAAGACGTCGAAAACAGTCCGAACTATGTATTTGAAAAAGCTGACATTTGCGATTTTTCTGCAATACAGTCAGTTTTCGACAAATACGCTATCGACAGCGTCATCCATCTGGCAGCCGAAAGCCATGTGGACAGGTCGATTACCGATCCGTTTGCCTTTGCTCAGACCAATGTTATCGGCACACTGTCGCTTCTGCAAACTGCCCGAACAGCATGGAAAAGCTTCGAGAACAAACTGTTCTACCATGTTTCGACCGACGAAGTATATGGCTCGCTGGGCAAAGAAGGTTTTTTCACCGAAACCACCCCTTACAGTCCGCACTCGCCATATTCGGCGTCAAAAGCCTCTTCGGATCACTTTGTCAGAGCATTCCACGACACGTATGGCTTGCCGGTGCTCGTTTCCAACTGCTCGAACAACTATGGACCGTATCAGTTTCCCGAAAAACTTATACCCCTGTTTATTAACAATATCCTTCACAACAAAGCCCTGCCGGTTTACGGAAAAGGCGAAAATGTCCGCGACTGGCTTTATGTTATCGACCACGCAAGGGCCATCGATACAATTTTTCACGGCGGCAAAACGGGCGAAACATACAATATCGGCGGTTTCAACGAATGGAAAAATATCGACCTGATACGACTGATGATCAGGGTAACCGACAGATTTCTCGGCAGACGGGAAGGCGAATCGGAAAAACTCATCACCTTTGTTACCGACCGTGCGGGTCATGATTTGCGCTATGCCATCGATTCCGGCAAATTGAAAAACGAACTTGGCTGGACTCCTTCGCTGCAATTCGAGGAGGGCATTGAAAAAACTGTTGAATGGTATCTCAATAATACTGAATGGCTTGACAGTGTTACCAGCGGCGCATATCAGGAATATTACGTAAAAATGTACGGAAACCGTACACAACAGTAAAAAATCCGTCAAAAATTATTAATCATTTTCGACGGTTTTTTGTTTACTCAACAGAATGGATATACTTATACAGTTGGGTTATTGGGGGTTATTTGCCGGCGCTTTTCTTGCCGCAACAATCATCCCGCTAAGTAGCGATATAATTTATGCGGGCGTGTTAATCATTCCCGATATCGACCCGTGGATTGCCTTTGTTATGGTTACAATGGGCAATTGGACAGGCAGTTTGACAAGTTACGGGCTGGGCTATCTCGGGAAATGGAAATGGCTCGAAAAAATCTTCAAAATCAAACCCGAACAGTTGGAAAAACAGCGATACAGAGTCAGCAAATACGGCGCTCTGCTGGCGTTTTTTACATGGCTGCCATTTATTGGCGACGTTATTAACGTTGCCTTGGGTTTCTACCGTGTCAATCTTGTTGTTTGCGCCATTTATTCGCTCATTGGCAGAACATTGCGCTTTCTGGTGTGGACGCTGCTGTACCTGAAATACGGCGACGTTTTTCTTGATTTTATTCATAATATTGGGCTGATGTAAATTGGATTTTTCCCCGTGCAACTGCATTTGGGAGATGAAAATTCCTGATTTTTAATTGAAGCGCCGTGCGTGTGAAAAATAAAAAAATCAGGCATAAAAATAAAAAGATGGAAATTAAATGGAAAAAGAACACCGCATTATTTTTGACCGGACAGGCGCTGTCGCTTTTCGGTACGATGGTTGTGCAATATGCTATTCTGTGGCATATTACGCTCAAAAGTCAATCGGGCAGCATGATGACTGTTTTTACGCTCATCGGGTTTTTGCCGATGTTTTTTATTTCGCCCTTCGCCGGTGTTTGGGCCGACCGTTTTAACCGGAAAAATATTATCAATATTGCCGACGGCTCGATTGCTTTTTTTAGCCTGATTGTTGCTGTATTACTGATTGTTGGAATCGACAGTTATGTAATTCTGCTATTGTGCGCTTTTGTGCGTTCGCTCGGACAGGGTGTGCAGATGCCGGCAGTCGGGGCATTCATTCCGCAAATTGTGCCGGAGAAACATTTGACCCGAATCAACGGTTTTCAAAGCAGCATACAATCGACTGTTACCCTGATCAGTCCGATGTTAAGCGGTGCGCTGATGACTTTCGCTCCGCTGCAAGCGCTGTTTTTTCTCGACGTCGTTACCGCCATCATCGGCATCAGTATTGTGTTCTTTTTCGTAAAAATTCCTTCACGGGGAACGCCTCCGGATGATGCGTCAAAACAGAATAAAGGAAGGTATCTGTACGATTTAAAACAGGGAATCAACTATATACGTAAAAACGGATATGTGTCGCGAATGATTCTGCTTTCCGCCATTTTTATGTTCCTGTTTGCACCTGCCGCCTTTCTGACGCCGCTTCAGGTAGTGCGCGATTTCGGTCAGGACATCTGGCGTTTACCTGCCATCGAAATCACCTTTTCCATTGGCATGATGGCGGGTGGAATTTTGATAGGAATATGGGGCGGTTTTAAAAACCGTATCTACACGATGACGCTTTCGTGCCTGATGTGCGGAGTGTTGGCTGTTGGACTGGGAATTGCTCCATGGTTTTGGCTTTATCTGTTGATTATGGGATTATTGGGCGTTTCTATGCCGCTCTACAATGCGCCGTCGATGGTTTTGTTGCAAACCACAGTAGAGCCGGCGTTCATGGGGCGGGTGATTTCGGTTTTTACAATGGTTTCCAGCACGATGATGCCACTGGGAATGATGGTCTTCGGTCCGTTTGCCGACATGGTTTCGATCGATTTGCTGCTCATTGTAACGGGCTTGCTGGTTACCCTGCTGGCTGTTCCCATGGTGGCAAGCAAAACGCTTCGAGACGCAGGAGTCAGACATCTGCAAAATAATGAGGATTAGTTTAGTGTCTGTCCATAAGGCTGAGCCGCCAAGTCCCGAAGGTACGACACTTTAAATCGTCGATTTAATAACGACTTCAAAAGATAAAACGCTCATATCGAGAATTATATATTTTCCATCCTGCCTCCTCTTTTACTGGAATGTTACCATTAAGCCGAAGCCGAAGTGGGTATTGGACGTCGAGATTGCCGAAACCCAGGGATTATTGAAATCCTGTTTATAGAATAGTCTGAACAGCACGCCTTTATATAGTGTATAGTCGGCGCGGACGTCTATCGCTCTTTTTCTGGTGCCTGCCGAGATTTGAGTTATCTGTTCGGTTTCCTCGAAACTGCGGATAAAACTCTGGTCGTTACCAAAGGAAAAGTCTGCCGTAAGTTTCAAATCGGTATCCACTTTTTTCTGATTTTCACCGAATTTGAATATCAGCGGAACTTTTTTGAACAAATATGAAACGTCCATACGGTAGGTTGTATTTTTCATTTCCAGCACCTGATTGTTCGACAGGCTCAGACCCATTGTGCGGGTTTTGTTCAGGTTGAAGGTTGTATTCAAATTATTTTTCCACACTAATGTCAGCCCTATCAGGGGGTTAAACTGTTCGGAGATACTAACGTTGAGTATTTCGTTGTGCGGGATATAGTCGCCCAATTGATTGGTTACCCAACTATAGCCATAGTGGTCGGGCGAAAATTCGTCGTTCCAGCGATAGGCGTTGATATTGAAGCGCGACTGGTATGCATGTCGTAACATTCCGCTGTTAAAGAACTGTTTAAACAGTTCCGAGCGGCTGAATCCGCTGTATCGTACCGACCAGTTGGGCAGGGGGATTTTGTTGAATACATTGAGTGATACGTTTTCTGCCGAACCGCCTGTGTATGCGGCAATAAACGCAGGTATAACCGCCTCCTGCGACAGTTTTCCGTAGCCGATGGGAAATTCGCCGCCGCCCGGATTGTATGCGCCTCGTGTTTCGGCTTGTCGCTGACGGGCTATGCGCCAAGCAATGTCGCGTCGGTTGCGGCTGAAAGTTTCAAAATCGCTGGCGCGATAATTGTCGCCGGCGCTATATTTTTGGAACGAATTGTGCAAACTGATGGTTGAAACCGAAAAACTTCCCATTGCCTGCGTAATTCCTGCGCCGGCGGCTATATCGTAGGTTGTCAAATCTTTAGTTTCCTGTTGGAAGCCTGTTACTTCTATTTTTAAATCGCGGACAGGTTCGAGGCTCAGGCGGAGGTTCAGGGTTGTCTGTTTTCGCATAACGTAAGGGTTAATCATTGTGCTGTCGTTTGTTATCCATCCGTACTGTTTGGCGCGGATAAGGAAATCGGTAGCCTGACTGCCCATCACAAAGTCGAGACCGGGAGCAATATTTCCCTGAAAACCATTCAATCCAAAAAATCTTGGCATTTCGTTAAATCCGGGCAAAATCGAACTTTCGTTCTGAGTGTATGACACTGTTGCCGAGCGTGCCATCATCAGCATACGTGTCAGCAGTTTAACGGTATATTTGGCGGGTGGGTCTTTCTGCGGAACTTTGCCCGTAACAAGAATTTTTGCTCTAACGTCTTCGGCAACAGTAACGGAAACTCGGTTTTTGTCGAGCGTGGTGGTGGTTGCCTTAATTTGTTTGCCGTTTTCGCCTACAACGCTGATTTTCACGTTTTCCGTTCCAAGTCCGTGGCTGATTGTGCGTTTGCCGTTAGCACGGAGGTTATACTCTCGCGATTCGTAAGTTTTATCCACCATTGTTGGGCGTTTTCGTCCGTCAAACTCGTCGTTTATCGATTTCAGGAATTTCGACTTGTTGTATAGTTTTGTCAATGTGGCATTTAGTTCGCCGGACAGATTTCGTCCGTTGGAGATAGTATTTCCGGGGTCAAACACATAGCCATAGTCGTTTTCCGAGAGAATTGGGGCAGCCACCCAGTCGAATTTACCATTGTAGCTTGCCGTTCCCGTCATCCAATCTATTGGTTTCAGTTTATCGAAAGGAAGCGTCCACAATAGCGTAAGGTTGTGGCTGAAATTGACGTTTCTACCGAAGTTTAAGATGTTTTTCCACACCGAATCTTTCCAATGGCTATAGCCTTCGGGGTCAAGTTTTTTGTTCACCATTCCTTCCGGTTCGTCGATACGAGCGTCGTTTGTTGCCGTGTAGCTAAAATTCAGATTACGAGAGAGATTCCAGTTAAGAATGTACTTTCTTGTCCATGTAAAATTTTTGGAATAATAGAAATCGAGTTTTGCATCGGGATAGGCTATATTTCTGTTTTGCCGCTCGTTATACATTCTGTACATTTCGGTCGAAAAAGTGAACTGATCGGGTACGAGGTTAAAATTGAACTCGCGTATCAGCGTAAACCAGTGTGATTTAAGGAAGTCGATTTTCTTAAATGGTTCAATATAAAGCGGCGAGATTTTGTAGGAATAAGTAAAACCGCCTCTATATTCCTTAAAAAGATACTGTTCGATATTCACATTGCGGCGGAAAGTTTCGTTGTAGGCAAAACTCAGCGCCAGATTGGAGATATTGACAATTCCTCCCGGAGCGATGCTCGAAGGTGCGAGTTTCATGTTGGAAACATTGATCGATTTTGTCCGCGTATAGTCCTGTGCAATATTTCGCAAGGAATCTTTTTGTGCTTTGGTTTTCAGCGCATTCATGGCGTCGCGATATTTCATGTCGGGCGAAAGCGGGTCATACAGAGGGTCGGCAAAACGTTCCGAGAAGCTGAAAAACAGAGGAATAGTCAAGCCAATTTTTTTGGAAAATATTCTACCTGCATCCAAATTTGAAAGGATATCGTATCGATATAAATCCTCCTGATTACGTTGTTGTTGCATCTGTTCGAGACCGCCAAAGCCTGCTGTTGCAAAATTGCCCGATAGTGAAAATCTACCTAAATCGGCAAGATTGAAGCCCAGAGTTGCCGCGCCCGCCCAGCCGCCTCGGTTTTCAAAGTCGGTCAGGCGCAGTTCGTTAATCCAAATTATTCCTGATTTTTGCACGCCCCTATCGTTCAAGTCGTTCTTTTTGATAGGGTTACGCACTCCAATCATCATGGTTTTTATTTGACCCAGATTTGGATTTCCTCTGACACGAATCCAATGTCCGCCTTTTTCCTGTTCATACATCACGTGAACAGAGGCGCTGTTGGCGTTGCGGAACGCTTTCAGGTCGGTCAGTTCGGAGAGATTGATATCGAGCATATTACTTTCGGGCCAGACTATATGTCGCTGATTATCGAAATAAAAGCCGTGGGGCGTGAGTTTCAGCGGGATTTCGTATTCGTAGTAATTGTTTTGCAGGTCGCTCCCCATGCGCACAAACAGCGCCAAATCATCGTCGTAGAGACTGTTATCGGTAATCAGGGCTTCGGCGTGGACGTCCATTTGCAGCCGTCGATACTGTCGCAGGTCGTAAGTAATTGTTTTATAAACTGCTCTGGCGTCGCCGTCGGCAAGATCCCGAACCATCATTTGCAGAGCCTGTTCGTTTAGTTCGCGCTCCTGCATTGTATTGATATCCACCACCCTGTCGGTATTTGGCGGCAGGACGTAGTTTACCGGAATTCTTCTTGAACTTTCTTCGATATTGACCACCGACACTTCGAAGCCGGAATTGGCAATTTCGGGCTGGGTAATTCCTTCCTGTCCTTGAATGAGCGAATGATTGAATTTGCGCCATTCGCTGCGCACAAGTTCAAGCGAGGCGAAGCGCATCACTGTGGTATCCTGAAAATTACGCATATACATTCGCATAAACCGCACCGATTTGAAATCGCTGATTGCGCCAACGATTTTCTGATATTCGTTCAGGGGGATACGGAACTGATACCAACGGGTTTTGTGTCGTCCGGCATTAGGGAAAAGGGTATCTTTTTCCAGAATGTCGGAAATAAAATTATCGCCAATTCTCATATTGGGTTTCAGGCGGATATGGTATTGGAAATAACTTTCGCTTTCCTCCATTGTATTGTCTCTGTTGATGTCTTCCATATCGGGATTGAGGGTGTAAACCTGACTGTTAGCTCCGATATTTGCGCCAGAGGAATTGCGTTCGGGATTGTTAAAATTTTTGTAGCGATCCATAATTGTGGAGCGTTTCTGGTCGTGTACGGGGTCGCGGTAATAAACAAAATCGTCGCTCGACGGGTCGGCAAGGAGGCGGTCGCGTGCAGCCTGATCGGTAACAAAACTCTGAATATCACGGACAAAATTGCCAAAAAACAGAGTTTCCAGTTCGCTGTTCATTCCGTCGAGCCCTATATCGCGCGAACGTCGCGACGCCTCGTCGCTGTCGAAAGTATTAACCAGCGCCGAAGTTTTTGGTACATAGCCCCATACGGTACGTATCATGTTTGCTGTATCGTAGGGATATGGTATTCCCTGTTCGTGCGACCGGTATCCGTCGCGCAGCACGTCTTCGGAAACTGTTCCGAGATTGATATAAAAGTCGCCGCCCGCCGAATTTGGCTGATATGTAAATGGATCCATCAGCCAGAACTCTATATAGTCGTAGTTGGCTGTTTCCAAATCGGTGGTTTCGAGCGAGCGCATGATACCCGCCCAGCGGTCTTTCGGGTTGCGGAGAAATCCGCGATTATCGATGTTGGTATTGTCGTAATTATATGGACCTCTTTCGTTTGGATAATAGTTGAGATTCAATGTTTGGATTTCGTATGGAGTTCCTTCGGGCAACTGTCGGTTTGGGTAGATGTCCCAGACCGGAATATTGCACACCAAATAATTTTCCTGATATTTAGCGGGTTCCTGAATATAGTATGCCGGAGTGGACGAGGAGCGGCGAAGCAGTTCAGGGTCAGTCCAATACCATGCAAGTTTGGCTCTGTTGAACCCCGACTGCAAGCTATTGTGTTTCGAGCCTTCGGGAAACAGGTCTTCCTGCCCTTGCGGAACGCTCGACAGCGTCCATGCCAGATAGTTACGTAGGTCGAGCGATGATTTTGAGCCTTCAAAATCGTCGATAAAAATTTTGCCTCTGATGCCTCTTGGCTGTCCTGAGATAAGATTGGCTATTTCGGCTCTAAAATCTATTCGCGATTTTGCGGCGCTGTTGATAAAAGGCAGATTTGCAAGCAAATCGCTGAGTATTTTCGATTCGGAACTATATAAAGTATGCAGCCCCCAGATTGTGTTTGAAACGGGGTCTTCGCCGTAGGCAACTTTTTGAGTCATTGGTTTTTCGTTCAGATGAAGGATTGTTCCGCCCAGATGAAATTTTTCGCTGAATTTATAGTCCAAATTTGCGCCAAGCATGGTTTTCGTCTTCATATTATAGGTATTTCGCTCTTCCAAACGGACGCTGATTGGCACGCCCGAACTGAGGTATCCGGGGTTTATGATGGTTACTGTTCCTGCAAGATAATTGACCTGATAGTCCACATTTTCAGTAAGAATAGCGCCTCCTGCGGTAACAATCACCGAGCCTTCGGCAACGTTTGTTGCGCCAAGTTCGATCACTCCGCGCATTTCGGCTTCATAGTAACCTTTCATCACGAATTTATTTTTTTCGGCAAATTCGCGGGCTTTGGTTAAAGTAGAGTCATACAGTTCTTTATAAACATATTTTGCAGCGGAAGGGTCGCCCTGAAACTGACGTTCGAGATTTCGTCCGAAGGGTTCAAGTACGGGAAAAATTATGCGGGCATTCAGGCGCGTATCCATTGTTATTCCCTGCATTAGGTCGAATATTCCGTCGGGATAAGCGTCGCCGTTTTGATTTGTGCGGTCGAGCCCCAGAACGCTTATCAGTGGTTTTTTGTTTATCGGACCTTCGGAAATATAGGGGACAATTGTTCCTAAATTACTGTCTTCGTAGAAGATATTCAGTTCAAACGACGATGGTTTCAACTGATAGGCGTTGAGTTCATAAACGTTTTTCATCATCAAGTCCCAAGTAGGAAGATGCGGGGTAAGTATTGTCCCTTTAATGAGTTTCACTATCAGCGTGCTGTCGGAGCCGGTGTAGCCCGAAGTCGAAAGTTCGCCCACTTTGTAGGTGCGTCCGTTCATGGTGTATTCAAAGGCAACGGCAAGAATTTCGTCTCTGTCGAGCTGCCTGTTCAGTGCAATATAACCAAGTTGCTCATTGAACGAATATTCTTCGGGGCGGAGTTTTTCGGCGCGTTCAAGTTTTTCGTAGTCCTTGCCGGAGGTAAAATTTCTTATCGATAATGGCTGCAAACTCGACGAAATATTGGAAAAATATCTTACATCATAAATACCAGTCATTTGCTCATAAAGTCGGTTGGCGCTGTTCGAGGGATATTGTGCTCCCGGATTTGCTCCAAATTCGGCAATCTGGTTGTGGATTTTCGTCGGCTCGCCCAAGTCCATGAATGCAACAATATTACGATGATTGTTGTTTGCCTCGCTCATGGTTGTATTTTTGTTTGTAATCCAGACTTCGAGTTTGGTAATGTTTACGCCTGAGGTAATTATGGGACGTTGCGAAACGGCTCTCTCGTAATTGTCGCGAAAATAGTGCGACAGAAAGAAATATTTATTTGCCTTATATTCGTCGGCATGGATTTCAAATTCCTGTTGTTGAGCGCCGCCCTTGAAATCGAGCGTTTTAGCCTGCCCTTTTTGCTGCGAGGCAACCAACGACACATCAAGTTTGCCGAAACGCATATCGACTTTGCCTCCGAAAAGGCTGCTGCTGCCGGTTATCAGCGAATTGGTTATTGGCATACTGATATTTCCAAGTTCCACATTTTGAAGGATATCGTCTTCTCCACCCTTGTATCCGATATTCAAATTGGTTTCAAAATCGAAGGTTGAGGAGGGGTCGAAAGTAAAATTCAATTTTATTCTTTCACCCACACTTCCAGTTAGATTCAGCTGATATCTGGTGTCGAAACTGGGCGTTGTGGTTCGTCGGTACGCCGGCGGGGTCAGCGGATTGTTGATAAAGGTCGATTTTATGCCCAGCGAAACGTCAACCATTCCATTGAAATCTATGGCGATATCGCTTCCGCCAAAAACCTTTTCAAAAGCCTTGTTATCCACGCTTTTGCGAAACGAAGGCAATAGTCCGCCCTTGCCGGCACTTTCCTTTGCTTTGTTTTCCGCTTCGCGCTGTTTGAGCCATGATTTGCCGATATTTTTTGTAACAGCCTCTTTGTCATAATCTTGTTTGCTGAGAACTTTATATGGTTTGCCCGATTTTTCTTCGCCTTTTTTGTAGAAAAGATAGGAATCGGTATCGGAGTCATAAACCACAACATCCTCATCCTTAGTTGCTCCAGCAATAGAAGCCGAATTGTTTGCCGGCAAATTGTTTTGCGCCAACAAACCAACTCCTGCAAATGCAAACACAACTGTTATAAGAAGTTGTATCAATATGATGTTTTGCCTGTTCATGTATCTTTTCAAAATAATTCTTTTACATTTGTTTTAATGCTGCTTTAATCAGATCTTCAACAGTATAACTGTTCGATTGTTGCAGCAGTTTGTCTATTGCTTTTTCTGCCGGAGTTTTTGCAAAGCCCAAAGCCACAAGCGCCGACAAGGCTTCGGCTCTCAAATTGCTGCCGGCAGCGCCCAAAAACTGTTCGCTGACGCCGGTCGAACTCACTTGGTCCTTCAAATCGACAAGTATTCGCTGCGCCGTTTTGAGTCCTATTCCCTTGACGCCCTTTAAAATACTGAGATTTTCCTGCAAAATAGCCATTCTGACCTCATCCGCCGAAAGCGAAGAGAGCATCATCAGTGCAATGCTTGGACCAACGCCATTAACGTTAATCAGTAGGCGGAAAATATGCCGCTCCTGCTCGTCGAAAAAACCGTAGAGAAGATTAGCGTCTTCCCTCACAATCTGATGGATATACAGTTTTGCCTCCGTCCGTCCCGTCAAATAGGAGTAGGTTTGAAGGGATATCATCACATTGTATCCAATTCCCTGAACATCAATAACTGCATAAGTAGGCGCAAGCAGAGCTAAACTTCCTTTTATATATTCATACATTGCCAATATTCATCTTTATAAGACGGACAAAAGTAGTATTTTTTTTCCAATTGACAAAAAAAGCGGATTTTTTTCTTGATAATAAACTGATAAACAATAAATAAAATAATCACAACAAAACACAAATTTAGCCTCTTGCGAATTGTTTCGAGCGTGATTTTTGCGATTTGTAACGTAAATTTGTTGAGCAGGTCGAAGTTTGCGGAAAATATTTTTCACTTTTGATGCAACATTTCGGTAAAAAATACCGTCTATAAATGGCATAATTGATGACAATCGCAGACATTGCCGGCAAAATACCATATCTGTGGTATTGCACGGCTCGAGCCGCGATATTACTTTTGCAAATTAAAAAAATTATTTTATATGAAAAAGACATTTAATATTCTGATGATTGTGGCGCTGACAACAGCCTGTCAGTACAACAAAAACAACGACGAGCCCAACGCGCCGCTGCCCGATGCGCAGCCAATAGTTCTGCAACTTGCCGACAAAACGGTAACAGACAATGCTTTTGCCTTAGACTTGTTTAAAACAGCGTATGCCGGTTCCAACAAACCGAATGTGTTCGTGTCGCCGCTGAGCGTGTCCATGGCTTTGAACATGACGCTGAACGGCGCAGCCGGCACAACGGCTGAGGAAATGCTTGTCGCCCTGCGTGCAACAGACTATACCATCGACCAGATTAACGAGTACAGCCGCTCGTTGCGCCTGGCGCTGCTTTCCGTCGATCCTTCGACCGAAATAGCCATTGCCAACTCAATCTGGTGTCGCGAAGGTTTTCCGGTTAAACCGCCCTTTCTCAACGTAAACCGCAACGACTATTTTGCGGAGGTAAGTACGCTCGACTTCTCGCGTCCCGAAGCTCTGACGCGGATAAACGGCTGGTGCGCAACCAATACCAAAGATAAAATCAAGGAAATAATCGACGGCATTCCGGGCAATGCAATGATGTATCTTATCAATGCCATATATTTTAAAGGTATCTGGGCGTCGAAATTCAACAAAAACAACACCCGCACAGACGATTTTCATCTCGACAACGGCACAGCCAAACGGGTAGAAATGATGCATCAGACACAGGATTTCAACTATACCGAAGACGAAACCGCCCGCTATCTCGAACTGCCATACGGCAATCGCGCTTTCAGCATGATACTGATGCTCCCCAAAGACGAAAAAACCATCGACGACCTTGTCAGTAATCTGAGCTCCGAACAGTGGACTCAGATGAGCAAGTATCTTAGCAACAGAACTGTCAATCTCTCACTGCCCCGCTTCAAAATTGAATGCACATACTCTCTGGGACAAAGCATTCTGCCGGAAATGGGAATGCGAGTACCGTTCTCTTCAAACGCCGATTTCAGCGGTATCAGCGATATAGCGCTGCATATTTCCTTCATCATTCACAAAACCTTTGTTGAAGTGAATGAGGAGGGTACGGAAGCCGCCGCAGTAACCGCAACAGGAATGTTCACAACCTCACTCTCCCGCGAGGTGGATTACGTGGTAAACAAGCCTTTCCTGTTTGCCATCAGGGAAAAAAGCACAGGAGTTATACTGTTTATAGGGAAGGCAGGAAATGTATAAATGTACGTTGAGCAGGGTACACCGAATTGTACCCTGCTCAACGATATTGTAATACAGCAGGTTTCACAGCAGCAGACAGTCGGGATAAGAAATAAATTTGTGTCAAACCGAAAAAAGTATTAATTTTGCGCCCTGAAAATAATTAAAAGGTTACAGAATATAAACAGATAAAATTATACGAAATGGCACATTATCTTGATCCTAAAAACGATTTGGTTTTCAAACGCATATTTGGCGAACACAAAAACCTTTGCATAAGCCTGCTCAACAACATGTTACCGATGGAAGACAATCGGCGGATTGTTGAAATAGAATACAACCCGACCGAACTTTTTCCCGAAATCGAAGTATTGCGCAATTCAATTGTAGATGTGCGCTGTACCGACAATCATGGACGTCATTTTATTGTCGAAATGCAGATGCACTGGACCGAAAGTTTCAAAAGCCGCGTGCTTTT
>JAITIA010000101.1 GCA_031279695.1 Prevotellaceae bacterium
ATATCACAGGCGGTGGAACTCCGTACGGAGTTCCATATTGCGGGGGTATATTAATATTCTATTGATATGCAACTCCTAACGGAGTATTTGTTTCAACAACATTATTTTAAACTATAGCCATTGATGATTTGTGATTTTTGGGTTCAACTGGGAATTGTGTGGAAAATCCATAGAACCACTATTTCCAAAGACGCCATTAGTAGAGACGCCATTAATCGTGTCCCTACACCCTTATTCTCTCATTATTTCCTCTGAGAGTAAAATTTTTTTGAGTTTTTTTTGATTTTGAGATTAAAAAAATCAATAAAAAGGCTCTACAAGTATGATAATACAAACAATACCAAATCAGTCCCCCTACCCTACCCGATTTGAATTAAATATTGGTTATTAATTATTTAAAAAATAGAAAAACCATATAACTGCCTCACAGACATTAGTTTATAAAAAATATTTGATTTTGCACATTATCAGACTGTTATAATTTTCAAAAAGCACAAAAAACAGCATCAGGCTTGCCTTTTGGCTGCCTTTTTAGTGTTTTTTTATAAAATTTGCCGTTAAGGGACGTGAAATAAATAACTTATAAACTTGCGACTTTTTTACCGCAAATGGCGCAAAGTTTACCGCAAAGAGCGCAATGCCTTTGCGTTCCTTGCGTAATCTTTGCGCTCCTTGCGGTAAAAAGTTACTGGTATTTTTGCCCTGAAACAGAAATAACTTATATTGTTACATCCCTAAAAAGGAGGCTCTTGTATCTTTACAGGTGGTAATCAAAAATCGTCAATCAAAAACCATCAATCCCTTGTTTTTCAGTTTGTTTTTGAGGGTTTCGGCTTTACTTTTTCTGATGTGTAATTGTATTGAGCAGTTCAGGTCGAAATTTTGGGTTTCGATGCTTGCCTGTTCGTCTTTTAGAGTTTGCATCACGCTGTTTATTTGGGCGTAATCGAAGAGTACGGTGAAGCGGGCGCAGTCTTCGGCGGCAATGATTTCGGTATTTGCGAGGGCGTCGGCGGTGGCGGCGCGATAGGCGTTTATCAGCCCGGACACGCCGAGTTTCACGCCTCCAAAGTAGCGGACAACAAAGACGGCGACGTTGGTAATATTGTTCGACAGCAGTTGTCCGAGAATTGGTTTGCCGGCGGTACCCGAAGGCTCGCCGTCGTCCACAGCGCGGTGAACGTCGCCTGCCGCGCCCAGCCGGAAGGCGTAGCAGATGTGGCGCGCGTCGTGATATTTGCGTTTAAGCTCGTGCAAAATCTGTTTAATGTCGTTTTCGGCAACAACGGGATGTGCAAAGGCAATAAACCGGCTGCCTTTTTCGCGATAGAGCCCCTGCGAGGGCGCTGCTATGGTGAGATATTCATCCGTCATTGCGTGCCATTTTACAGTATATTAAGCGTTTGCTCTTTGATTTTCTCCAATTCGTCTTTCATTTCAACCACCGTTTTCTGAATGTCCACATCGCCGGCTTTTGCGCCTATGGTGTTGATTTCCCGCCCTATTTCCTGAGCAATAAAGCCTAATTTGCGTCCATGGATTTCTTCGGATGCGCAGGTTTGGCGGAAGAAGGCGCAGTGTTGCCGCAGGCGCACTTTTTCCTCTGTGATGTCCATTTTTTCGAGATAGTAAATCAGTTCCTGCTCAAAGCGGTTACGGTCGATTTCGGCTGCCGGTTTCAGTTGGTTCAAAGCGGTTTCAATCGATTGTTTCACCTTGTCCATCCGCGCGGTTTCAAAAGGTTCGATTGTTGATAATTTTTGTTCGATTGTTGCAATGCGGCTCAGAATGTCGGCAATCAGGGGTTCGCCTTCTTTGATGCGGAAGTCGTCCATGGCGGCGAGCGCTTTGGCGCAGCAGTTGAGCAGGGCGTCGGCTTCTTCGGATGTAATTTCGTCATTGTCGGGCACAACCACTTCGGGCAGCCGGAGAATTGCCGACACAAAGTTTTGCGAATCGAGGTTGACGCCCAGTTCGGAGGTTGCTTTCGATATTTCGTTATAGTACGATTTGAAGGCTTTGGCGTTGAAAGCGGCTGTTGTGGTGCCGTCCACCGTTTCTCTGGCGAGGCAGATATCGATTTTGCCGCGCATGGCGTTTGCCATCACCATTTTGCGGACGTCCATTTCCAGAGCGCGATATTGTTGCGAACTTTTGAGTACGACGTCCATTTGTTTGCCGTTGAGCGAGCGGATTTCGACGGTTATTTTGATATTGCCGGTCATTGTTTCCGCTTTGCCGTAACCGGTCATTGATTTCACTGCCATATCAGAGTAGTTTCACAAATTCGTCGAACAGAAAATCGGCGTCGGTGGCGCCGCTTGCCGCTTCGGGGTGGAATTGGGCGGAGAAAAACGGTTTGGTTTTATGGCGGACGCCTTCGTTCGAGCCGTCGTTCATGTTCACAAACAGCTCTTCCCAATCGTTGCCCAAGCCTGCCGGATCTACTGCATAGCCGTGATTTTGAGCGGTTATCAGGCACCGGTTTGTGCCTGCCATGCGCACCGGCTGGTTGTGGCTGCGATGCCCGTATTTCAGTTTGTAGGTTTTGGCGCCTGCCGCCATCGACAGTAGTTGGTTGCCCATGCAGATACCGAATATTGGGCGGTTGCCGTCGAGCGCGGAGCGAAGCCTTGCAATGGTTACGCCGCAGTGTTCGGGGTTGCCGGGTCCGTTGGAGATAAACAGCCCGTGGTAGTCGAGAGTCGAAAAGTCGTAATCCCACGGAACGCGAACAACTTCTATTCCGCGTTTCAGCAGGCAGCGGATAATGTTGTGCTTAACGCCGCAATCGATTAGCACAACCCGTTTACCACCGGCATTTTCGTAGCGTATCACTTCGCGGCAACTTGCTTTGGCTACCTGATTTTCCGATTCGGGGTCGTACATTGGGCTGGCGTCGTCGGTACGGTCGATAATTTTTCCTTTCATCGACCCTTTTTCCCGCAGTATTTTGGTCAGTTCGCGGGTATCGATGCCCTGAATTGCAGGTACGCCGTACTTTTCCAGCCAGTTGTGCAGACTTTGTTTCGAGTTCCAGTGGCTGTGTTCGTCCGAATAGTCGGACACAACTAAGCCGGAGACCTGAATTTTCTCTGATTCAAAGAAAAGCGAAAGCCCTTCGCTCATCGAGTCTTCGGGAACGCCGTAATTGCCTATCAGCGGATAGGTGGCGACCAGAATTTGCCCCAGATAGGAGGGGTCGGTCAAACTTTCGGGATAACCAACCATGGCAGTGTTGAAAACGACCTCGCCTGAGGCGGAACTGCTATTGCCAAACGCAGTTCCTGTGAATTTTGTCCCGTCTTCGAGAACAAGATATATCTGTTTTGTCATAATACTTTTTTATAATTTAGAATAAATCGTCAATCGCAAATTCAAGTGTTGTACCTATTGGACTATCGCATTCAAGCATTTTGATAAACTTTATGGACAGACTCTACTTATGATGCATTTCATTGCATGTTGAATCACATTCTTCAACCATCCCTTTGATATTCAATACAATTTTTCCATTTTCCGTATTACAATGAACCGTTACTGTTTTGTTAAAAATATCCATGTTCATAAGGAGTAATTTTTATTTTAATTTCTGTAGTCTTTTCTGGTTCTACCGGTTGTTTGTGCCATTCTGCAATAGTACAGCCGCAAGAACTCTCAACCATTCTAATTACCAAAGGATTATTGCCCGTGTTTTTCAACTTGAAAACTGCTTCAGAAGTTTTTCCCCTATGCAAATCTTTTAATACGATTTCAATTGCTTCTTCTTCTACCGTAGTCAAAAATTGTTGTTTACAATTATCCGTAGTTATAATTTTCTTATACAATTCCCATATTTTGGGGTTGTCGGCAGGATTGCCAATTGCAAGAACTTTGTTGTTTTTATCTAATAAAAAACATTGAAATTGTGGATTTTCAGGCAGTTTGTTCAATGCATTCAATTCATTCCGTGTGTCAATATAAACAGGATAATTGAAATGTGTGTATTGAAATACTGATTTTAATTCCTTTAAATAAAATTGCTGTTTTGTTGTTTCAGGATGTAAATAAAATAAAAAATCAACTTTATTCCCCAACTCCTCAATATATATTTTCCATACTTCTAAACCCAATCGGCACATAGTACAACCTGCCGAATCTATATAAAATAATATTTTATATTCTTTTGGTTGAAAATATTTTTCAGAGATAGAATCTTTGCCTGACGGATAAAAACACCCAATAGGAGGGAATTGAATTGTTTTTTCTGTCCATTCTTTTATAATTTTTTGTGTTTCAATTGTTTTTTTATTTTCTCTGCAACAAATAAAAGATAAAACAATAGCAACAATGATAAAGAATTTTAATTTCATGTTTATTATTGCTGTACTTTTCAATCAAAAATCTTTTAATTTAATTTCAATCAATATTGGATTATCGGCTTCATTAAGCGCCTTTAATTTATCCAAAACATTCGCATTAATATATTTACTGGCAAGTTCTTTGATACTAATATCATTCGCATTAATATATCCTGTAAATTTATTATTAAAAGAATTTAAAATCATAATCTCTGCGCCCAAAATATCATTTTCCAATATTCCTTCCACCATATTGTTGCTGTTTTTATTATAAAACACATTATACTTCTGTCGCGTAATCACATATTTAAACATGATAGAATTGTCCGTTTCAACAACATTGTTAAGAAAAGTAGCATAATTGCTATTAAAAATATATTCACTCGCGTTGTCGCCGGAAATAGAAGATAAATCGACAGGACATTTTTTTTCGCCAAAATCAATTATATATAAGGGGCGAACAATGTATTTATCAACTATAAAAACGGTATCGTTAAATGCATAATGATAACGAATATTATCACCCGATTTTCCAAACGGGGTAAATGTTTCAAAATATGAGCCACCATTTGGATATACTTCGGAACTGTAAGGAAAATAAGTTTTAAATTCTTGGTCAGGAGTCATAATCCAAAAATTCCAACACAAAAAATCGTTGTTTGGCGCATAATTAATAAATTTAGATGTATGAAAATAAATGTCTTTATTATCGTCAATATAAAAATCCCTAAAAAATAAATTCAGTGGTTTACGCAGTGGTTCACGATTTAAAAACGATCCATTATAATCATATTTACAAATAAATTGAAAATTGCTGGTGAGCCAGATTTCTTTTTCCTGACGATTAATGGCAAAACAAGCAGGATACAAAACATCGCCCGGACCCTGTCCTATTGATCCTATTTTGTTTTTAAAATTCCCGTCAGCATCAAACACATAAACCAACTTATCGTGTGCATTTAATATGAAAAACAAATCATTATCCATTTCTATTTTGTCAATATTTGACAATACTGCATCCTCTGACGATTCAAGAAAAACGATTTGTATTTCATCAACAATCTCCGATAATTTTATTGTCCGTCCTTTTTCAGGATTTAACCGTATAATTTTCCCGCCGTCTTTTAGTTGTAAGCCTTCATGTATATTTGTTTTCTTATCTTTACAGCCTACACTCAATAGAATAAATATTAAAACAATAATTATGCGAATTGAACTATCCATAATAATAACTTAAATTTCATATTTTCTGTAGTCAAAGCTTCCAGATTTTCCAAATGGACGCCTGATAAATCTACATTTTGTGAATTTAAAACCATATTCACATTAATGACTGTGATTGTTGTCAATCCACTTAGTGCAAGGGCTAAAAAATAATATTTATACTTTTTCATTACAAAAATATTTTAAACTATTAATACTAAAATTCACTTCGACAAAAGTAGCGTACTTGTTTTTTCTGTGCAAATCGAAATTTTGATTTTTTGACAACAGAAAAAATTGATTATTAATTATTTAAAAAACAGAAAAACCATATAACTGTCTCATAGACATTAGTTTATAAAAAAGGTTTAATTTGCCATATTATCAGGCGGTTACGATTTCAAAAAGCACAAAAAAACAGCATCAGGATTGCCCTGTGGCTTGCCTTTTTAGTGTTTTTTCATAAAATTTGCCGTTGAAAAAGAGGCTCTTGTATCTTTAATAGCTGTTCTACCGAAAACTGTGTGGAAACTTTTGTTTTTCCTTGGGTAGGAGTATCAATTATCGATATAATCACCTTATTTTCAAGAAGTTCCCTCAGTAGCCTCCGGACAACATATAAACACCCTTATTCCCTTATTAATCCGGATAAATCAATAAGGGAAGTTTGCTTCGTTGGGGCTTGGCGGCTACTAAGGGACGTGAAATAAATAACTTATAAACTTGCGATTTTTTTACCGCAACGGGCGCAAAGTTTACCGCAAAGAGCGCAATGCCTTTGCGTACCTTGCGTAATCTTTGCGCCCTTTGCGGTAAAAGGTTACCGGCTTTTTTGCCAC
>JAITIA010000126.1 GCA_031279695.1 Prevotellaceae bacterium
TTATTATAATATTGTTATCGTGTTGTTTACTGATAGCGTGCTAGAGGGCCCGACCTCGCGCGCGAGAGAGCGAGAGAGAGAGAGAGAGAGAGAGAGAGAGAGAGAGAGAGAGAGAGAGAGAATATGGTATAATGGAAATATTCCCTCCAAACGGCGGCGGGTATTTTGTCTGATTGATTCTTCTATTCTGTTCATCACATAAAAATTTAATATTCTAAAAAGTGTTTTCAAACAAACCATTCAAAAACGGGGCAAAATTAATACATATTTTCGGATTTGATACATTTTTTGTAAAAAAATTTTTTATCGTTCAATCATTCTGATATATACAATAATTTATGCATTGATTTTTTTTTCGGAAAGATGATTTCTTTCTTGCCAAATTCAGAAATCGGAATGGGTTCAACACATTTCTTAGTAGCCAAATTCCACGAAACGAACTGCCCTCATTATTTCATTAAGGAAATCAGTGATTCCGGTTTACGGATGAAACTGTCGGTCATTTTTACCGCAAGGGACGCAAAGCCTGTGCGTTCCTGCGTAATCTTGGCGCTCTTTACGGTCATTTGATGTGTTTTACGAATAGATTTGTGCTGGCGTCCTCACTATGACGGGACGCCAACACAAGCCAGGCAACCACCTTTATTTCACATCAACAGAATTTATGCGTTTGATTGCTTCGGCAAAATTTTCCTGTTTGGTACACAGCGAAATGCGTACATGTCGTTCGCCGGTGCTGCCAAAGATAAAACTTGGTGTAATAAACACCCTTGCGTCGTTTAAAATCTTGTTACTCAGCCATTCGCCGGAGGGCATACTGTCGGGGATTTTGCACCACAGAAACAGCCCTACCTGATTGGGGCTAAACGACAAACCAAGTTTTGTTGCAAGTTCTTCGGCAAGTTTGCGGCGTTGACGATATTCGTCGTTTCTTTTCGTATGCCATTCGTCGCTGTTTTCGAGCGCTTTAACTGCGGCACGCTGTATGCCGAGAAATATTCCCGAATCCATGTTACTTTTGAATTTCATAATTGAATCGACATAATCTTTGTCGCCAATAATCCAACCCACGCGCCAGCCCGCCATATTATGCGATTTGCTTAGCGAGTTCATTTCCAAAGCAACTTCGCGTGCGCCGTCGAAAGTCATAATACTTTTATATTCATCGTTCAGTACCAGACTGTAAGGGTTGTCGTTTACCAGCAGAAAGCCATGTTTTTTTGCCAGAGCAATCAGGCGAATATAGGTTTGGTCGGTTGCGCGGACGCCGGTGGGCATGTTCGGAAAACAGGTCCACATGAGTTTCACTTTTGAGAGGTCTTGTTTTTCAAGTTCGTCAAAATCAATTTGCCAGCCGAGTTCTTCTTTCAGTTTATAGTTTCTGATTTTAGCGCCGGCAAGCAGAGTAACAGAGGCATAGGTGGGATAGCCCGGGTCGGGAACAAGAACTTCGTCGCCATCGTTCACAAATGTCATGGTAATATGCATAATACCCTCTTTTGAGCCGGCAAGCGGCAGGACTTCTGTTGCGGGGTTAGATTTTACTCCGAAAGTTTTTTCGTACCAGCACGATATTGCTTTTCGCAGTTCCAAATCGCCGCGATAGGGCTGATAACCATGCGAATTGTCCCGCAGAGCTATTTCATGCAGTTTTTCAATTGTTTCGTCGGACGGTCGCAGGTCGGGGCTTCCAATACCAAGATTTATAACCGGTATGCCCGTTTTGTTCATTTCTGCTATTTCCGCATTTTTGCGCGAGAAGTAGTATTCCTGAATACTTCCCAGCCTGTTGGCTTCTTTGATAATCATTTATATATACTTTTTAATTATTATCATTATTTTATACGGCGGGCAGTTCGCCTTTTTTATATTCGCCGTAAATCGACAGTTCGGCAACATGCCGCAGCACTTCCGCAATGGAAAGGTTATATTGTTGAATATCATCCCATTCCAAATCCACATGAAAAGCGTACTGATATGGTTGCCCAATAATTGGCACCGACTGTATTTTGGTCAGATTCACCTTGTTGCGGGCAAATATTGCCAGAGCGTAAGCCAGCGAGCCGGGCTGATGCCGTACTTCAAACGAAATGGAGGCTTTGTTGCTGTTGGACACCGGCTGCGGGTTTTTCGACAGAACAATAAATCGGGTATAATTCTGTTTAACCGTTTCGATTTCATGTTTCAGAATTTCAAGATGATACATTGTTGCGGCATTGTTGCCGGCAACGGCTGCCGTGCCTGCGAGATTTTTTTCAAAGATATTTTTTGCCGATTCGGCTGTGTCTTCGGCTTCCGAAATAATGACGTCGGACGGGAGCGTGTTGAGATATTCGGCGCACTGACGCAGGGCGATAGGATGCGAAAAAACATGTTTGATGTCTTTCAGTCGAGTACCTTTCAACGCCATGAGATTCATTCTGATACGCAGATATATTTCGCCAATAATTCGCAGTTTAAACCTGTCGAGATAGCCATAATTCTGTAACAGACTGCCTGCTATGGTATTTTCAATAGCCATTATTCCGTAATCAGCCTTGCCGTTGTCCACTCTTTCGCAGAGCCGGCTGAAGGTATTGCATTCATCGAGAGCGATATCGTTCCCGAAAAATTTGCGAGCCGCCTCGTCGTGAAAAGCGCCCGCAATTCCCTGTATTGCAACTTTCGTAATTTTATCCATACACTTTCAATTTATAAACACGCCGGCTGTCAATTTTTTCGTCCGACGGTTGCCGAAATGCAAAAAATCTGTTTACAAAGTCTGTTTCGGCAAAAATTTTTGCAAAAATATATCGTTTTTTTCAATTTAATGACATTTTGATAAAAAAGATATTTTTACAACTGATTTTAAGCATGTTATAAAGTCAAAAAAAGCGGACAAAAAGCCTTCAAACAGCATCTTTTTGAAAAAAATTTTATCAAAATGAATGTATTTGCAAAATTTTATATACTTTTGCGCAGAAATATTTCAATGATAAAGTGATGAGAATAGTATTTTTTATTGTGTTGTCGTCTTTGATTTCGGTGAGTTTGTTTGCCGAAAACAAGGAATCAAAAAAAGCAAATCAACTGTTTGAAAACGGGAACTATCTCGGTGCAATTGAGTTTTATGGTCTTGCTATCGACAAGGAAACCAACACTGAGGAAAAGGCGCGGTACAAATATCGTATCGGCGAGGCAAATCTCCGGCTGAACAAGCTCGACAAGGCTGAAAAAAACATGAACGACGCTATCAAACAGGGATATATGAACACAGAGGTTTATCTCGTGCTTGGCGAAATCCAGATGAAACTTGGAAAAATCGACGAGGCAATGGCTTCGTTCGAGTCGTACAGGCTTGCCAATCCGAGCGATAAGACTGTTCAGGTGAAAATTGCTTCGGTGAAATTTGCCAAAGAAAATCTGCACCCGCTGACACTGTTCAAAATCGAACCGCTCAGCGGCAGAATTAATTCCAACAAAAACGATTTTGGAATAAATTATTTCAACGAATCGCTGCTGTTCTCAACCACGCGGGCAATCAATACCGGCGTCGAAGAAGAGCCTGAGGAAGAGGAGAATGCTAACAGATTTTCGGATAGAACAATCCCCAAAAAGAAGGAAAAAGAAAAATCATATACCAAATCGGGACTCGAACGCACAACGGTGATGCTGGCTGTGGGGCGCAACGGTGAATACGGTCGTCCGATGGACATTGCCGAACTCAACAAACTCAAGGACTTTCCCGATGATGGCGTCTTTGCCTACGACCCCTATACCCAAACCTTGATGTACACCTACCTCGATGGTAAAAGAGCATACATTTATACTATGCAACTGACAAATAATCAATGGAAAAAAACGGGCAAAATAGAAGTTTTTTCACAGGGAATGCATGTGGGGCACCCGTGCATGACCCCAACGGGCGACAGAATTTATTTTACCTCGAAAATGCCCGGCGGCAAGGGAAAAAGCGATATCTGGTATATCTCGCGAACGGGCGATTCGTGGAACGGAACACCCATCAATGCCGGCGATAATATCAATACCGAAGGGAATGAAATTTTTCCGCATATCTCTAACGGATACATGTTTTTTGCCTCCGACGGGCGAGTTGGAATGGGCGGCTTCGATATCTATGTTTCCAAAATGGCGAGTTCGGGATTTGATCGCCCTCTGAATCTCGGTAGCCCCTTCAATTCCAATGCCGACGACTATAACCTGATTATCAAACTCGATCATAACGAGGGAATGCTTGTCAGCGCCCGAAATCCCAAAAAAGGCGACGAAATATACCGATTCGAAGGCTTTCCAAGCAACCTCACAATCATGGGTAAAGTGCGGGATATCAACAGCGGAACAGCCATCTCGAATGTTTCGTTGGAATTGTTTATCGAAAAAAAATCGCTAAACAAAATCAACTCCGACCAGAACGGCGACTTTATTATTCCCGTTATCCCCAACACAACCTACCGGCTTGTGGCAAGCGTACCCGGATATGCGCCAACAGAAAAAATGTTTACCAGCCCCAATGAACTGTATGCCAGAGTGAACAAGGAAAGCGGGATTAATCTCGACTTTGAAATGCAGTCGAATGCCGCCGTTATTTCGGGCAAAGTATATGACATCCAGACGCTGACGCCTTTGGAAGGAGTGATTGTGAGCCTCATTACCAATTCTAAAGTCCAGCAAACCATAAAAGTAGATTTGAGCGGAATATACAAATTCTCGAACCTGACAAGCAATACCGATTATACCGTAATGGTCGATCCCAAAGGCTATTTCATGGAGAAAAAGCAGGTGCACGTTGCCAACAGCAGTCAAAGTTTTGAATATACCAAAACCAGCGGTCATGATTTGGACTTCGCTCTCCAGAATTTTACTCAAAACAGAGAAATTATTATCCCCAAACTTTATTTTCAGGAAGATAAGGCAAATATTTTGACCGAATCGTATGAAGAACTCGACCGGCTTGCCAATATCTTCAAACAAAATTCCCACTGTAACATCCAGTTAAAGGGACATGTGGATGTGGCTATCAGAACGGAAATTGCAAACAAACTGTCGCAACTCCGCGTCAATGCCGTGAAGGACTATCTGACGTCGAAAGGCGTTAATCCTGCGCAGTTGTCGGCGCATCCCATGGGACGCTCAAATCCGCTGATTAGAAATCCGAGAACGGAAGACGAGCGGCGCATGAATAACCGTGTAACATATACGGTTACGCGAATCGACGCGATAAAAGAACTGGAATATTCGCTGCCGGCGTCAAGTTCGGCAAATTTGGCAGGCGGACAGACGCAGACCTCGCAGTCGCAAGCAACAGCAAATAAGCCGGCAACATCGCAGCAGCAAACATCGCAGCAGCAAACATCGCAGCAGTATCAGCCACAACAAACGCAGCAGCAGCAGCAAACGCAGCAGCAGACGTATCAGCAGCAAACGCAACAGACACAGCAACAACCGGCAAATTCGGATAATTTGCCATATATAGTACAAGTCTCCTCGTCGGGAGTTCTGGATATGAAAAATCCGAACTTTGCAAAAATCCGTACCCAACTTGGTTACGAGGTTAAGTACGCGCTTGCTGCCGACGGAAAATACAAATATTTTATAGGCGGTTTTGAAACGATAACCGAGGCAAAGGACATGGTCGAAAAATTGAAAAATATAGGAATCAAGGACGGTTGGGCAAGGCCGAAATATTGATACGTTTTGAGGTAAGGGCAATGCGAAAATATCTGATTTGCTGTTCTGTAATGCTGTTCTGTAATGGACTTGCCGCCCAGTCGTTCGACGAGGCGGTCGATAGCTTGTCTGCCATAATGACTGCCGCCGCCAAAGATTCCAGCTACGAGGCGAAACATGTATATCTCAAATCGTTTGCCGAACTGCTGGAAAAAACGCTGAAACAGCCGAAATCGCTCTATCACCTGTTCGACAGCGTACCGGGAATGAAGGTAATTGCCTCAAAAGACGGCATTGTGCGGGTATTTTGCTGGGGCGAGCCGCTCGAAAATGGCGAATACAAATATCGGGCAATTTTGCAGCGACGCATGGGCGGAACAGACAGCCCTCTGTCGGATATATATGTATTGGAGGATGTTGGCAAAACGCTGAACAATCCCGAAGGCGAGGTGCTGCATTGTCCCGAATGGTATGGCTGTCTGTATTATGATATTGTTGAAAAACAGGAGGGCGACAAAACTTTTTATACTCTCATGGGCTTTAATTTCAATAATCTGATTTCGTATAAAAAATGTATCGATATACTGACATTCAACGCGCAGGGAGTGCCATCGTTTGGAGCGCCGCTGTTTGTTGAAGAAAAAGGCAGAGCAAAATGCCGGATTATTCTTGAATATTCGTCAAAAGCAAAGGTTTACCTGAAATATAACAACAAAGTGGGTAAAATAGTTTTCAACGCCCTGCACCCGATTGTCCCCGAAAAACGATACGACAAGGCATTCTATGTCCCCGACCTTGTTTACGACGGGTACGAATTTAAATACGGCAAATGGACAATGGTGAGAAATGTCCTGCTTATCAAAGAGTGAGTAGTCAGTAGTCAGTGCCTGCGGCGGCAGTCAGGCTTAGCAAGCAAGTCTCACCGACTACTGACCACTAATTTTCTCATTTCGTTGCGCATTTCGTTGACGGCGGGCGAATTGACTTTGGGTTCTTTGGTCAGTACAATTTTTGCCATCTCGCGGGCTTTGTCGTGCATTCCTGCTTCGCTGTAGAGTTTGGCAAGCAAATAGAAGGGATACAGGCGATTGGGTATCAGATTGGCGGCATGGCGGAAATTGCGCTCGGCAGTTGTATAATCCTGCAATGCCTGACAGTTTTTGCCGGCAAGATTGTAGAACATCGGGTCGCAACTTCTTTTTATGGCGCGGGAAATCACCTCGTTACTTTTGGCATACTCGCCCGTTTTGTTCAGTATTTGAGCATATTCAAAAAGAAAAACAACCTCGCCTGCCAGACGGGAATAATGAGTTTCGTAGCCGGCGGATATTTCTTTATACAGTCCGGCATAATAGAGTGATTTGAGTCGTCCCCATTCTTTGTATGCGCCGTAACTGTTTATACCATAGACTGTCAGACACAGAGCCACAGTGATAACGCTTGCCGCAAACGAGGTTGCAGACAAATATCGACCGAATTTTGAAATATTTGTATTACAGGGTTTTTCCAAATCGGAAACGCAGATTGCCAGTAACATTATCAGCACAATGAGGTGAGGCAAAATATTGAACGGATATGCGCTTGCGGCAAAAACAAGCAGAGCTGCCAGCGAAGCCACCACCGCTCGCCGTCGCCTGAATCCCTGATATATAGCCATTGCCAGAATTGCAGCAAACAGCAAAAAGGGCAATATTCCCCATTCTATACAGATTTGAAGATATTCGTTGAAACCGTACTCCGGCGAGCCGGCAACAAGATACTCACGTTCAGCGGCTTTGTCCGAAGCAAAATATTCTGCCTGACTGTTGCCGTATGCACCGGCAAAATTACCGACGCCCACGCCCAAAGGATGCCGTACTACAACCTTAGCGGCTATTTTCCAGATAAATGCGCGTCCGTCGGCAGAATCCTTTTTCAAAAAATACATTCCACACAGTGCAAGCGTCAGCCCGACAAGAGCGATACCGGCAATTTTGCGCCCGTTGCGCTTGACAAACAGGGCTATCGATTGATTTTTTCTACAGCACAGCCAGAGCGCAAGCATTGAGCCACCGACAGTTGCCAGCCATGCGCTGCGACTCATGGCGGCTGGAATGACCATAATTGTTGCCACAAAAGTGAGTGTCGAAACTGTCCACAAAAAATAAAATGGAAGCCGGCGACGATTGAATTTTCGGTTGAAAACGCGATAATATCTTAAAATATAATAAACTGCCAACGGAAAAATTGCAGCAATATAGCCAGAATATGGTCCGGGATTAAAAAATGAACCTGTAATCTTAAACTCTGCATGTTGCGAGCAATAAAATCCATACAGTTGCCCCAATCCCCACAATGCCTCAACCAAGCCTCCGAGAATGAGGCAAACCACAAGTATCCACGAATTTATACGCCGTTCCGCAAGCCAGTATCGTGCATAAAGATACAGAGGAAACAGGAGCGCCAGAACGGTGAGTTTTGCCGACAGCGCATCGTTGTGTATCCCGCTGACGGTCAATCCCGCAAGCCAAAAAACAAGCACTGCCGCATCAAACCTCGTAAACCGGAATATTTTACGGCGTGAAACAAAAAACGAACAAAGACCTGTTGCCGCCATAATTCCCATTGCCCAGTAAAACCAGAAATATTTGCCGGTTACCGTGCTGTTTGGCAAATCGTTGCGAATAACAAAAACCGTACTCATTATCAGCAAAAACGGCGCTGTTTTTATACTGTTTAAAATTAATCCGTATATTTTCATTAATCCATAATTTTAATTCTTAACATTTATATGAATACCCTTTTCCCCTCGTGGTTATTCGTGTAATTAAAAGATTATTACACAAAGTTCTTTTCATAAATCATAAATCAAATAATCACTATTTTATATCGCCTTAAAAAAGCGTTTCCATTGCCATTTGCCGGTATCGCGGTTTTCCGACTTCCATATTATGAATGCTTTACCGGTGATGTGGTCTTCCGGCAACAGTCCCCAATAACGCGAATCGCGTGAATCAATGGCATGGTCGCCGGTCATAAAATAGTAGTTTTTGCGAAAAATATAATGAGTTACAGTGTCTTTGTCAAGTATAACCCGTCCATTTTCAACCTTAATCGAAAGATTTGTTTCGTATTCGATAAGATTTTTATACAGTTTGACATTTGCAGAGTCAATAGCAAGAGTATCATTGATTTTAGGGATATACAGCGGACCAAAATTCTTGATATTCCATCGATAATGAACGGTATCGAACGGGAAACAATTCCATGTTCCGGGTCGTGCGTCCTGCTGGCTTTGTATCTGCGAAACAGCCTGCTGATGTGGATAATACCCCAATGTGTCGGGACAGTTCCGTACCCGAAATATGCCGTTGTCGATATAAAAAGTATCGCCCGGAACGGCAACGCAGCGCTTGGCATAGAACAGGTCGAGATTTGTTTCTATTTTGTCCGACGAGTACGGATACGGGAAATTGAATACAACAACGTCGTTGCGTCGTATTGCACGCCAGCCTTTTACACGTTTCAATGTTCGGTCTCTGCCATACCAGAAATCGCTCCAACTTTTTATGGGAATGCGTCCGCCCGGAATGGCTTTGTTGACCATGACAAAATCGCCCGGCATAAGGGTTGGCGCCATTGAATACGACGGAATTACAAACGAGGCAAGAAGGAAAATTCGCATGGCAATTGCCAGCAGGATAGATACAATAAGAAATACTATCCAGAATATGACCTCCTTCAACCAACGCCACTTTTTTTTATTTTTTTTGTCTTCTTCCATTTATCTAATTGTTTTAATGGCTTGTATCTTACAATTTGTCGCCGGTTGGCAAGATTTTGTTTGCCGTCGATTTTATCATTTTGTTCACAGTACAAACCGCATTTCAGAATACAAAAGTAATGCTATTTTTTGTTTCTGCAAAAAAATGTGAGACGCCATGATAAAATTCCCGATAAAGTACACAAAGTTTTCTCTATAATTTTTGGTTCGTATTTGCCTCTGTGTTTCTCTGTGAAACCTCCGTGTTTCTCTGTGTAATAATTTCACAGAGTTTCACAGAGTTTCACAGAGTTTCACAGAGTTTCACAGAGTTTCACAGAGTTTCACAGAGTTTCACGGAGTTTCACAGAGTTTCACAGAGTTTCACAGAGTTGAGTGCTGTTCCATTCATAATTTTTAATTCATAATTTTCTCAAACACTTCAATTTCAATCAGTCGGGTATCGCCGTGGGTTACGAGGCGGACGCGGTTGGTGCGGAAGGGGAGAAAATGTCCTGTGTATGTGCATTGTGCGTTTTGTGTGTCGGAGGCGAGGGTTGTCCAGCCGGAGCCGTTCCACGCCTGAAACTCAAACTGTTTTGCCTCGTAGCCCGATTGCGACCAGCCCTGACTGTTGCCCGTTGTGATGCACACGCCATGTATGAGACTGACTTTATCGAGGTCAATTTCAATCCAATGAGCGCCTTCGCCCACTGCCACCCAGCGATTGCCGTCAATTTTGCCGTCGATAGCGTTTTTGCCCTGCTCGGCGGGGACGTTGTTGCGCACATCGCTCACACGCACACGTTTGCAGCATCCACAGCTGTTGTTTCCGGCTTGTTGAGTAGCGAATCTAAATCGGCAAAGGAGGCGAGGGCTTTGTCGCGCCAATACTCTAACTGCTCTGCGCCAACGCGGTAGGGCAAAATTTCTTCGCAAAAAACATCAAAAGAAACATGTTTGTTACATGGACGTTTTTGCCAGGCTTCGAATGCCAAATCGATATTGTTGATAAGAAAATGGGCTGTTATATGCTCAATATCAAACTGTTTAACCTTGTCGGGAAGTTTGTAAACGTCTATCACGCGCTGCTTGTTCGACGAACTTCTCCACCGAAAATAAACCGTTGCCACATTGTTCCATTCCGCCTCGTGAAA
>JAITIA010000153.1 GCA_031279695.1 Prevotellaceae bacterium
AAATATAGTTGATTTTGTCCTTCACAAATTTTGCTTTTATCTCAAAATAAAGCGAATCCCAAGTTTTGCCAAGATAGGCTTCGGGCAGTTCAAAGTCATAAAACAGGATTTGTTCCTGCGTGACTCCTGTTTCCGGTAGCCGGTTTCGGAACAGTTCGAGCAAGGTTGATTTGCCCGACCGCCTCAATCCCGTAACCACTTTTATCATACCTTTATCTTTGTATGCCAGCAGTTTATCCAAATAATCCGGTCGTTGTATCAAATGATTCATAACAAAAAAGTATTAAAATTACGGCTGCAAAAGTACGAAGAATTATTAAAACTTGCAAAAATCGCAAGTTTTAATGATTTGTCGCAACTTCGGAGAATTATCAAAACCTGCAAAATTTGCAAGTTTTGATAATTCTCTGCAACATCCTGTACTTCAATTCTCATTTTCTTAATTTTTAATTGTAATCTCCATCTGCACATATCCTCGCACGCCAGCTGTGGCGGGGATATTAAACGCCGTCAGCCCCGAACCCAGCGTTTCGGGTTTATAGTTGAGCAGGTTATTCACGCCAAGCGTATCAAATGCGACGGCTCGAAGAACAGTTTTTGCGAGGCGGAAATATGTTCCTCTCCTTCGACGCCCATCGGCGGACGCTCCAGCGAACTGATTATTACCACATCTTCATCCAAAAACGGATTGGCTTCGCGGGTGTAAACCTTTTTGTCGCCTTCTTTCTGATAGAGATAAAAACCATCCGTTTCGCCATACCACACGTCGGTTTGCGAAGTGAACGCGCCGGCTTTGAAACCGGACGAAATCCAGCCTTGCAGATTGGGGCGATCGACGTTTTTTTCAAACATGTAGAGGAAATCTTTTTTCTGCGGATTCGAAAAATTCCGTTCGTTCATCTGACCGTAGCGCACGCCGGCGTCCACAACCAGCGGCTGCGCGGTCTTCTTCGTTATCAGGTTGATAACAGCTCCCGACGCCCGCGACCCGTAAAGTGTGCTGCTGGCTCCTTTGACGATTTCGATGCGGTCGATGGCGTGGAGGTTGAAACGCTCGTAGTCGAGATTGCCCGCCATGTCGCCCGTCATGCGTTCGCCGTCCATCAGAAAAAGTACGTGGCGTGCGTCGAGACCCTGCATGTTGAGTTCATTGCCGAAGCCGACTTTTTGGATGTTCAGCCCGGGCGTTTCCTGCTGCAAAGCCTGCTGCAGATTGCCGTATCCGGCGTTGACCATCGCCTTGCCGCTCAATACCTGCGTGGTAACGGGCGACAGTTTGACGGGACGCGGTACATTTGTGCCGGTAATAACAATCTCGTTCAGACCCATTATCGACTCGTCTAACCGGAGTGTGATCGCTTTGACGCCCGCGTCCGTTTTGCCTGTCAGCGTTGCGTAGCCAACCAAACTGATACGGTAGTAAACCGTTTCGCCGTCGGTTTTTATCTGCGCCGTGCCTTCGCCGTCGGTAGCCGCATAGAGCGCTTTGTTCATTTCAGGGTCGGACGAATAGAGTACTGTCGCCCCAACAAGAGGCTGTTCCGTTGCTTTTTCAAGCACTGTGATTTGCAGTGCTTTTTTCTGCGCCTGCAACGACAGTCCAAACGCCGCAAACAGACATAATAATGTGATTCTTTTTTTTGTCATTCACTTTTTTAATTATGAATTAAAAGAGTGGCTTTGATACCGGTTTACACAGTTTGGATTGATGTAATGCGGAGGCATTACGCACCGAAAATGACAAGGTTTTGTTCTTGCTTCATTATCGGAAATATTTGTTCCTGTACTTTTTAAGGGAACCGAAATGACTTATTTATTCGACATCCCTAATAACAAAATAAAATCATTGAAAGAGATGATTACCGTACTGAAATGTTGTTTTAATACTAACAAATCATTATCACCGGTAATCAGAAAATCGGCTTGAACAGTTTGCGCCAAGTTCAACAGGAAATTATCTTTTGGGTCGCGACAGCGTGTCGTTTGTGCATCTACCGTTGCTGTCGGGCAAGTCGCCATATATTTCAATAAAATGTTGCGCCGTTCTGCAGGAACATATTTTTGCAACTTCGGTTTTTGCAAAGTCGTACTTACTTCCAAAAACAATTGATAACAAGTGTATATGTATATATTATGCTGATTAAATACATATTCCAGATCAAGCAAACGTTTCCCGGTAGCAAAACTAATCCATATATTTGAATCGAGTATGATTTTCATTTAGTCATGCTGTTGTTGAGCGTAAGGATGTTGCACGCAAGACTCCTTACTTTTGCCACATTTGCCGTATTTCGTTCATAATATCATTGTCGGTCAGCGGCACATCCTGCGGTGCATTGTCGATGAGCCATCTCAGCATGTCGCCGCTTGATTGTATCTGCCAATCGTTTTGGGCAGATATTTGCCTTAATTTACGAACATCCTGTTTGTCTTTTACCTGTATAATAACTGTTTCCATATTTATCTATTTTTTACGGCGCAAAAGTACATTGTTTTTTTCAATTGTCCAAATCGTTAATTATGTCGCTGACTTGTTTTTTGAGAACGGGAATATCGTTTATCACCGTATGCCAAATGTCGCTCAATTCTACTCCGAAATATTGATGCGTTACAAAATTTCTCATGCCCCGCATCTCTGTCCATGCCACATCGGGGTATTGCGCTTTCAAATTGTCGGAAACATTGACGGAGGC
>JAITIA010000159.1 GCA_031279695.1 Prevotellaceae bacterium
ATATTCGTAGAGTTGCCTTGCTATACGGAACAAATGCGTATCTATCACCTCTTTGAACAGTTGTTCCTTGCTCTCGAAATGATGATAAAAAGCGCCGTTGGACAAGCCGGTTTCGCGGATAATTTCCTTTAACGTAACTTCCTTATAACTTTTCTTTAGAAAAAGCAGACAGGCGGTCTCCAAAATGTGCTGTTTCGTATCTTTTTTTACCGTATCCATTTTTATTAATATCTATACAAAAACAGAGTAAATACTCCGCCGCAAAAGTACAGCTATTTTTTAAACCGGCAAATTTTTTTGTGAAATTTTTCTCATTTTTCCAGCACAATCCTATTTAAATAATTAATAACCAATAATCTATGATGTCGAATTTTTTTTTTGCTCCAAAGCCTTTTTTTGAGCAAAAATCAGCAAAAAACTCGGACAAATCCGATATTTCGGCAAAAATTTCGTCTGATTTTTCAACATTCCGAGGGGGGAGTGATGGATTTTTTGCTCTGTCGACTGCCTCAAACCTCAAAACCGTTTTTACGGAAAGAAATAAAAATAGTATATTCATGATTTTCAGGTCACTTGAGATATTGTCGATTTCGACGTGTTTATATTCTACGGTGGTCATATTCTTAGCATTAGCCAAATAGTTAATCATTAATCATTATTTTCCAGTAACCGTTTTTGTCTGCGCCGATGCGGGTAAGAATGCCGCGCTCTTTCAGTTTGACTATGTTTTTATGGATGGCGCGTTCCGTAATACCGAGTTTTGCGGCGATTTCATTGACAGTTATGGTGGGCATTTCCTGCATCAAAGCGAGTATTTTTTCTTGATTTACACTGAACTTTACACTGAACTTTTCGTCAATTACAGGGAACTTTTCAGTATTTACACTGAACTTTTGCTCATTTATCTTGAGATTGTCTGGTTTTTCAGATGCAACAAATTTTATATGTAAATATCTGTTTTTTAATTCGTTATTTTCGTCAAACAAAAGATTACCGAAGAATTGCATTAAAAATTCGGTGGTGGCATGTATATTATGTTTGGCGTCGTTGAAATTTGCCCTTACAAGAGCATTACGGAAATACCATGAATGAGAGGCAAACATATCATTATTCGCCTTAAATCCAAAAGTTTGCAGGTATTTTATGGTAAAAATAGCCGTTGTGCGCGTGTTACCCTCGCCAAAAGCGTGAATTTGCCATAGTCCTGAAATGAATTTAGCAATATGCTCCACAATTTCTATCTGGCTCAAATTTTTGTAACTGAATGCTTTTTCTTGTCCAAAATCGTAATCCAATGTGGCTTTAATCATATATGAGTCGGAATAAAGCACGGTTTGCCCGTCCAGCACCCATTCGTTTTTGGTAATATTGTAGTCGCGGATTTTACCTGCAAATTTGTAAATTCCGGTAAATAACCGCCTGTGAATGTTGATATACCAAAGTGGCGTGAACGAAAATGTTTTTTCCGACAAAATTTCGGCAATACGCGAAGACACCTTGTCTGCCTCTTCTGTGCGGTCATTATCATCGAATTGTCTGACGGTTTGTGTTTTATAATACTCGTCAATACGTTTTTTTACTTCGTCGATGGTAATGTCGCCTTCGATATTCTGTTTCGCTTGCTCAATAAGATAGGCAGACGGCTTTAAACCATCCACTTGCTGCAAGCCGATAGCAGTTTGCCAGTTTTGCGCCTTTTCTACCCGCGAGGGTTCGCCCTGTCGTATATATTCTTCAAATACTTTTAGTTGCATAAAAAATTACTGACTTCTAACTCTTCCTCCGAAAAAGCAGGAAGATGGTTTCCAAAATGTGCTGTTTCGTATCTTTCTTACCATATTCATTTTATTAAAAATACTCCGCCGCAAAAGTACTGCTATTTTTTAATATGGCAAATTTTTTTGTGATTTTTTTTATTAAAAAAAAAGGAAAACAGATTACTCCGTTTTCCTTTCTTTGTTTCAGCAAAAGTTTGCTTAACTTTTTTTCACTTCGCAGGTGAAATCAAGTTTTTCGATTGCTTTTTTCAGAGCATCTTCCGTGGTTTTTTTGGGGTCGTAGGTGATTTTTACCGTTTTGCTGTCCAAATCAACCTTCATGTCCTTTACCCCCTTTTCCCAGGCGATATTCTTTTCGACTTTTTGCTTACATGCACCGCAGTGCAGATTGACATTAAAAGTAACCACCTTAGTCTTGGCATTTTTTGACGCCTTCTCGGGTGAATCCACTTTCTTTGCCTCAACCTTTCCGCCCTTGTCCTTGCAGTCGGCGTGGTTGTGGTGATCCTGTGCGCTGAGTGTGGCGCACGCGGCGACAATTATTCCCGTCGCCAAAATTAACTTTACTCTTTTCATTGTTTTTGAATATTAAAAAATTTATAAATAATTTTCGTTAAAACATCCGCAGCCTTATTCCCGCATAAATTCGGCGACCCATCAGCGGACCCCAGATAAGCGACGAGTCGAAGCCGCGCTCGAAGGGGCGGTCGGCAAGGTTTATCGGGTTTTTCTGACGGTAGTCGAGGATATTTTCCATCCCCAGATACACATCAAAATACTTGGTGTTGCGCGTTATCTGTGCAAAATAGATTGGGAATGCCGGCGAGGTATTCACCGCCTCCGAATAGCCTGTCATGCTTGGCAGGCGCGAGGGTCCGTTGAACTGCGCCGTAGCGTCGAACACCCATTTGCGCAGCGGCGTGGCGTAGGAAACGTTTATCAGCCCGCGATAGCGCGAAATCAGCGGTTTTTCGACCAGCAGCGATTCGGTTACGTCGCCGATGGTAACTTTGGTGTCGTTGAAACGGTAGGCGGCAAAGATTTCCCAGCCGGCAAAGGGCTCGAAACTCAGATCCGCCTGCCATGCGTTGGCATACGAGCGTCCGTTGAGATTGTAGAAAAACACATGGTCGCGGCTGCGCTCGACGTCCACCACCGTTTGATTTTGGAAATCGGTACGGAAATAGTCGAGGCTCACCGTCAGGTCTTCTTCCGCCCAGGTGGGAATGTAGATAGTAAGATTGCTGCCGTAGTTCCATGCACTTTCGACGTCGAGGCTGTTGATGTTTGCCACCTCAAACTGGCGCGACGAGGCCATCAGCCCGATATTTTCGGCAATCACATTGGGCGAGCGGTAGCCTTTGCCCGCCGAGGCGCGGAATATCATGTTATCGCCAAGATTGTATTTGACATTGGTGCGCGGGGTAACGAGCCATCCGTAGCGGCTGTTCCAGTCGCTCCGCAGTCCGGCAATAAAAATAAATTTTTCGAGATACGAATAGGTATATTGAAAAAATGCTCCCGGCACAATTTCCTCGCGGTTGAGTGCAATATCGGTTGCCGCGTTTATCGGCAGCCGGTCGCTATAGTCGGTATTATAATCGTCGTACAAAAAACTCAATCCGGTGGTATATTGATGCGAAGTATTGCCAAAATACGACGAAAACATATAATTGCTGTACACCGAACTTTGGGCGCCCGCAAAGCGTTTCATCCCAAACTCCGAACTCTGCAGATGCCGTGTAAAACTGTTGATGATGCCGATACTTTGACCTTCTTTGCCAAAGGCGACGCCCGTTTTGTTGTACACATTAAAATTGGTATTGCCGATATTTGTCCGATAGCCCTGCGCAATGGACGACAGTTGCCCGCCTTCGCGCGTTTCGCTCAGAAACTTCACTCCGGTTTTCGACTCCACGCCTTTCTCCGGATTTTCGTAGTACCAGCGATTATACAGACTCAGAAGTTTCGACTTGGGTATATCCATAAAACCGTCGCCATTGGCGTCGTGTTCGGGAGTTTCGGCGGATGCGTGCGCCAGCAAGCCCGTCCACAGACGGTCGGGAACAATTTTGGTTGCCAAGCTCAGGTTGCCCTCGTAGCGACCCGATACATCGCCATAAAGATTCAGAAAAAGCGGGTCGCTGGTGTTGGGTTTCCGAAAATCGAGGTTTATTTGCCCCGTTATCGATTCGTAGCCGCCGGTTACCGACGAGGCGCCTTTCGATATCTGGATACCTTCCATCCACGCGCCCGGCGTGTAGTTCCAGCCGTAGGTGGACGCCAGCCCGCGCATGGCGGGGATATTTTCGGCAAGCATCTGGCTATAGACGCCCGACAGTCCGAGCAATTGTATTTGCTTGGCGCCCGACACGGCGTCGGTGAAACCCACCGTTACCGATGCGCTGTTTTCAAAACTCTCGCCAAGGTTGCAGCAGGCAAGTTTCATCAGTCCGGCGGATGAAATTACTTCCACCTTTGCCGGCGCTATCTTCGAGAAATATGTTCCTCGTCGCCGAGCCGTGATAACCGTTGCCTCAAGCATCAAGCCTTCTTCGGCAAGGGTAAAATCGGCAATGCCTTCGCCCGACACCTGCAGGCTGTCGGCGCTCATGCCAATCATCGACGCCACCAGCCAATCCTCGCCCGCAGGCGCTGCCATACTGTAACGCCCTTCGGCGTTGGTGGTCGTCCCTTTTTTCATTTTCGACAGGTACAGTGTAACTCCTTCCAGCGGCGTCCGCTCGCCCGAAGCATCGATAGCAAAAACCTGCCCCGTGATATTTTGTGCCTGCACCGCTGTTCCTGTTATCAGCATTGCCAGCAGGCATATAGTTTTCAAATTTACTTTAATCATCTTTTTTTAATTATAAATTTTTAATTATGAATTATGAAATACTGTTGTCGCGGCGGGCAATTACCCGAAATAATCAATCAAAATAAATAAAAATAAACCGGCGACAACAGGCGTTGAATAAATTATAAATTATAAATTATGAATTATGAATTACTGTCGTCGTGGGTTGGGCAATTAGCCGAAATAATCAAAAATAAACCGGCGACAATATATGAACTCTAAAATCCGCGATTTTACAATTCATAATTTATAATTTATAACGTATAATTGAGCTTAATTTCTAAGCTGACAATTTAGGTAAATAAGAGAGAGTGGTGCAATTGGTGGCGGCGAGTGGTTGCTTTGGGCAGCCGTCGTCCGAAGGTTTATATCGAACATTTGGGCAACTGCGTGAGCGAGGGTAAAGGCAAGCGGCTCGAACGAAAAATGTTCCGGCGCGGTTGCAATCCCGTCCACATCGACGCCCACAACAACGGTCGAGCAGTGGCAGCCTCGACAGGCGTCCTCGTCGCTGTTGTTGTTTTCTTGTTCGGAGTGATTTTTTTTGTGATTATGCGTGCAACAATTGCTCGAATGGCTGCATTTTTCATCGTTGTGATGGCACGAGCAGTTGTTTTCATCGACAAAAACTTCGAGTTTGCCCGAGTTTCCGCAGCCACACTGATGCACAGCGACGCCTGCTGTAACAATGAGATACAACAAAACCAGAAATGCCGATATGAACTTTTTAACCATAAATCACAATAAATTTTGACGGCGCAAAAGTAATATGTTTTGAAATAATATCCAAATTTTTTTTTCTGCTGACAATATTTTTCCTGTTCGAGGCATACCGTAAGAGGCTGGTTTATCACCGTTTTTTTTGTTTTTTTTCTGATGATTTTTTTTGTTTGCAACGTGTTTCCGATTTTTTTATTACTTTTGCGCCCATAATTTTTGATAATTTTATGTTCGATACAACAAAAAATATGGCAAAAAACAGCCGGCATGACTTTGGAAAATGCTTCGGCAACGGTCGCACGGACGGTCGAAGGCTCGGCGGAGTGTGCGACAACCGTCGCACGGGCATCCGAAGGCTCGGCGGGGCGTGCGACTGCGGTCGCATGGGCATCCGAAGGCTCGGCGAGGTAGTCGCCGGTCTTAAGATTACTAAGGACTTTAAGGACATTAAATATTTTAAGGATCTTTTAACAGGAAAATAATAAATAACAATTAATTTTTTTTAGAATTATGAAGATAAACAGACTTAGACTTGCGTCGTTACGCAACGAGGAATGGTTTCAACTGTTCACCGAATTGAAAAATCTGGTGGATACATACGGAGCGGAAAATTTGAATATCGCCGTTCTGTATGCTGCTTTTCTGATACAGTACAATAACGCCGATAAGGCGCTTGACTTGATACTGAAAAGCGTGGATACCGATAAAATGGAAGCCGCCGATATGAAGCGCGACCATACTTATCGCGGGCTGGTGGACGCCGTGAAGTCGGCGCTCAACCATTTTGACCCTGCCAAGCAAAAAGCCGCCGAAGAAATCAACGTGGTGGTGAAGCATTTTGGCAATCTCGCTACTAAATCGGGCAACGAGGAAACGGCGGGACTTTATAATTTTACTCAAATGCTCGGCAACGAGTATGCCGCGCAAACGTCTCTGCTTGGGTTGGGCGACTGGGTGACGGAACTGCAAAGCAACAACGAGGCTTACGAGGCTCTGGTCAAAGACCGAAACAACGAAACCACGTCGCGCACCAGTCTCCGTATGCGCGCCGTCCGCAAGGACGCCGACGAGGTGTATCGGCAAATTGTTGAACGCCTCGAAGCGTTGATGACTCTCAACAGCCTGCCCACAACCGAAGAATTTGTGAACAAATGGAACGGCTTTCTTAAACGATATGCCGATGTGATTGCCATGCGTGGAAAAAAAACTAAAGAATCGTAAAAAATTTAAGGGACTTAATCGTAAAAAATCTAATCCCTCTTAAAAAAATCTCCAAAAAAAAAGAAAAGATGAAATACAGAAATCTTGTAATAACCAAGCCTGCGGATTTGCTGTTTGGCACAGCGCCCAAACCGGTAACCACGCGGCGCGGGCTGGCTATTGGCGGCGGCATGGTGTATTCGGAACTGAATTTTACGCTGCCCACAATCACTATCAGTCAATCGACGTTGCCGGAAGTATATCGCCACTATCGCGAAATTGCCGACGGAGCGTTGCGCCGCGCGGTGGAACTGAACTCGCCCGGCGTTATTCTCGAATTTGAAACCCTGCTCGAGATGACGCAAAACCCCAATATCGGGGTCGAAATAGTGAAAATTATGAACGACATTTGCGAGGATTATTATCAAAAGGAAGGTCTGCGCTCCGAAATCCGTCTTACGCCCAACGACCTGCGCGAGTTCGAGCGTCCCGCCCGCCAGCGCACCACCGCGCTGCTTGAGCCAATGATGGAACTGTTCGAGCGCGGCATGGAAGCGGGCGGCGACCTGCTGTCGATAGAAAGCACGGGCGGCAAAGAAGTGTCGGACGAAGCCCTGATGATGTGCGATATTAAAACCCTGCTCTTTGCACTCGCCGTTCTTGGCGTGCGCGATATGCGTTTTTTGTGGGGAAAAATTACCGCCCTCGCCCGCCGTTACGGACGCATTGCGGCAGGCGATTCTGCCTGCGGATTTGCCAACACCGCAATGGTGCTTGCCGAAAAACGATATATCCCCCGCGTATTTGCCGCCTTGGTGCGGGTCGTGTCGGTTGTTCGCTCAATTGTTGCTATCGAAGAAGGCGCCGTTGGTCCCGATAAGGATTGCGCCTACGAGGGACCGTTTTTGAAAGCCATCGCCGGAATACCAATTTCGATGGAAGGGAAAACGGCAGCCTGCGCCCATCTTAGCCCGATAGGAAACATCGCCTGCGCCTGCGCCGATTTGTGGAGCAACGAGTCGGTACAGAATATCCGCCTGCTATCGGGCGCCGCGCCCACAGCCTATCTCGAACAGTTGGAATACGACGTGCGCCTGATGAATACCGCCCTCCGACAAGGCGAGAGCAAGGCGCAGATGCTGCAATCGCTCTTGGTGGCGTCCGATATTTACACCGACCCGCAGGCTCTGGTGCTTGCGCCCGAAAATGTGATACGGATTTCCGCGTCGATGGTGGCGCAGCAAACCCACGTCGCCGCCGCCCGCAACGGCGCTCTGGTGGCGCTCGATATTATGGAAGAAGCCATCGCTTCGGGTCAAATGAAAATTGCAGAGATGGAAACAACCTATCTCGCCAGCCTTCGCCAAGCGCTCAACACCGTCCCCAACAGCGAAAGCGACTTCATTGAAATGATGCTCCCCGAACTCGACCAGAGCAAATTTATCCCCAAAGAATACGGTTTGTGATTTTGGATTTTGGATTTTGGATTTTGGATTATTACAGTATAAAAATTAAAAGAAAAGTATATGAAATCATCAAAAGAAACTATATTAGATGCATTAAATCATAAATCGGGCAGTGGGGTTCCTGTCGATTTTGGGGCAACTTCGGTTACCGGTATCCACTGTCGGGTGGTCGATGCTCTGCGCCGGCACTACGGGTTGGAAGAAAAACCGGTGAAAATTATTGAGCCTTTCCAGATGCTTGGCGAGGTGGACGAGGAACTACAGGCTATAATGTGCGTGGACGTTGTTGGCGTGTGGGGACGCGAGAATATGTTCGCAATCGACGAAACCCGCCTGCACGAACAGCGCACTCCTTGGGGGCAGCAGGTGCTGATTGCGGAAGATATCGACTTGACGCCCGACGAAAAAGGCGACATATATATCCACCCGCGCGGCGACCGCCGCTCCCCGCCCAGCGCAGTGATGCCCGACGGCTGTTTCTTTGTGAACGCTATCGAACGCGGCGGCACGGTGGACGACGAAACATTGTTGGTGGAAGATAATCTCGAAGAATTTGGACCGTTGAGCGAAGCCGATTTAGAGCATTTCGCGCGTCAGGCAACAAAAGCATCGGCAACGGGCAAAGCCGTTGTTGCCGGCTTTGGCGGCACGGCGCTGGGCGATATCGCTTTTGTTCCCGCCATGGGGCTAACGCATCCCAAAGGTATCCGCTCCATTGCCGAATGGTATATGTCCACCATTCTCCGTCCCGACTATATCCACCGGATATTTGAACGGCAAACCGATATCGCCATCGAAAACTATCGCCTGCTCTGGGAAAAAATCGGCAACAAAGTGGACGTGGTGTTCACCTGCGGAACCGACTTCGGAACGCAAACTTCGCAGTTCTGCTCAGCCGAAACCTTTGGCGAACTGTGGCTGCCCCACTACAAGCGGATGAACGACTGGATACACAAAAACACGTCGTGGAAAGTGTTTAAACACTGCTGCGGCTCGATTGTGCCCCTGCTCCCGCTGATGATAGAAGCCGGTTTCGATATTATGAATCCGGTGCAGATAAACGCCAAAGATATGGATTCGCAACGTCTGAAAGCCGAATTTGGCGAGGCTCTGGTGTTCTGGGGCGGCGGCGTCGATACGCAGAAAGTTCTCCCTACCGGCACGCCCGCCCAAGTGCGTGAACATATCCTTCGCCAATGCGAAATATTTGGACAAAACGGGGGCTTTGTGTTCAACACCGTCCACAATATTCAGGCAAACGTCCCGATAGAAAATGTTGTGAGCATGATTGACACATTGCAATCAATAAGACAATAAAGAAAGATGATGAAAAATTTACCGATAGGAATACAGTCGTTTGAAGATTTGCGCAGCAACGATTATCTGTATGTTGATAAAACGGAGAATATCTACCGTCTTATTACCAAGGGCAAGATTTATTTTCTGTCGCGTCCGCGTCGTTTTGGAAAATCGCTGCTCATCAGCACGCTCGACGCCATTTTCAGCGGGAGAAAAGACCTGTTTGAAGGACTGTGGATATACGATAAGTGGGACTGGACACAGCAGTTTCCTGTGATACGCATAGACTGGACACGTATCAGCCATATCGACCCTGAAAAAATGATGACCAGCATGATTGGGTTTTTAAAGGATATAGCGAAAAAATATAATATTTCGCTGACTAAGGAAACAGAGTCAGATTGTTTTCGCGAACTTATCAGCAGTCTTTATGAGAAATTCGACAAAAAAGTTGTTATTCTGATAGACGAATATGACAAGCCGGTTACCAGCCATCTGTTCGATGAAGATTTATCGGCAACCATAAGGATAGTCCACGATTTTTATCAAGTGATGAAAGGCGCTGACGATTATATTCGTTTTATTTTATTGACCGGCGTATCGAAGTTTTCGGGCTTGTCGGTATTCTCGGCGCTGAATAATCCCGACGATATTAGCATGAACAGACATTATGCCTCAATTTGCGGATATACTCAGGAAGAATTAGAAAATAATTTTTCGGAATATATCGACGAGGCGGCAAAACAATTCGACTGGACGCGCGAAGAAATGCTGGAAAAAATACGATATTTTTACGACGGTTACTCGTGGGACGG
>JAITIA010000204.1 GCA_031279695.1 Prevotellaceae bacterium
AGGATGCAGGAAATTCTTTGGCAACCGTTTCTACCGAGCGATGCAATCCTACGGATTGCTCGATTGCTCAGCTTTTCATGTTACAATAATATTTTGACCGACTTTATGGACAGACACTAGATAATCAATTGCACCTTTTAGATTGTCAATTGCAGCATGTTATTTGTCGTTGTCCGTCTTTTTCTCCTTTGCTTTATGCCAAACGCGCACATTTTTCAGCAAATTACGGAAAGTATATTCCGCAATTTTCTGCGCATTTTTGCCGCGATAGAGATTTTTACCCACTTTGCACAATTCTGTAATACTGGTATAAATATCTTTGAATACCATGATATTACTCTGCACCAAAGTCTTGCGATTTTCCTTAATTTCGTACTGCGCCTGATTGTCGGCGGCAATGGATGTAGCGGCGGCGTTGAGTTGGGCAATAAAATCCTTGTTCGGACGAGGCTCTGCCTCGTCCTGTCTATCTTTGCAGGCTGTGCCTGCATTATTTGTGTTTTTTATTCCCGCTTGTTCGGACGAGGCTTTGCCTCGTCCGGTCTATCTTTGCAGGCTGTGCCTGCATTGTTTGTGTTTTTTATTCTGACAGGTAAAACCTGTCCAGATAAATCGAGACGAGGCACAGCCTCATCTCAACTCACTCGTCTCAACTCACAAAAATCATTAAAATCACTCTAAAATCACAGTTCAGACAATGTCCTCACAAAAATCATTAAAATCACTCTAAAATCACAGTTCAGACAATGTCCCAAGAGAAGAATTTCACCAAAGATTTTCGAAAAATACCGGTTTTTACGCTTGATACAGGGGGAATAAAAGGGGTCATCAAGATTAGGAAAATCTTGACGAACATGTTAAAAATAACATCATTACCATTTCTTTCAGCATACATCTCCATCACGGAACATATAAAACTAAATCGGGCGCAAAAGTAATACAAATTTTTTTACCTGCAAAATTTTTTTATTTTTTTGCAAAAAAAGATTTAGCCTTTTTCACCTGCATTTGCCTAATCGGAGAATATGTATTATTTTTGCACAAATTTTTTTAACCGTGTGTACAAGGGAAAAATTAGTTGAATGCTTAAAAAGCAACCGAATTTTTTTCGGAATAAAATGTATCGACAATGACCGATAATGCAAATGTTTATCATGTGCCGGCTTTGTTGAACGAAAGCGTGGATGCTCTTAATATCAGAGATAACGGCGTTTATGTGGATGCTACTTTTGGCGGCGGCGGACATTCGCGCGAAATTCTGGCACGCTTAAATTCCGGCGCTAAACTTGTGGCTTTCGACCGCGACGGCGACGTGCTGCCAAATTTGCCAAACGACAGTCGTTTCCTCTTTGTGGGCAACAATTTCCGTTTTATGCAGAACTTTTTGCGCTATCACGGAATTAAAAAAGTCGATGGAATTATTGCCGATTTGGGCGTTTCGTCGCATCATTTCGACCATTGCGAACGCGGTTTTTCGTTCCGTTTTCCGGAAGCGCCCATCGATATGCGCATGGGGCAACAGTCGGCAACAATGGCAAGCGCTTTGCTCAACGCCGCCTCGCAGGATAAGCTGCAACAGATTTTTTGCGAATACGGCGAACTGAAACAGGCTCGCAAAATTGCCCAAACCATTGTTGCCGCCCGTGCCGACAAGCAGTTTCAAACGGTTGGCAATTTGATCGACTGTCTCGCCCGAATAATCCCCCGACATGAAGAGAATCAAACTTTTCCCAAAGTTTTTCAGGCGCTGAGAATTGAAGTGAACAGGGAAATGACGGCGCTGAAACATTTTCTGGAGCAGACAACCGCTCTGCTGAGTCCAAAAGGCAGGCTGGCAGTAATTTCCTACCATTCGCTGGAGGACAGAATGGTGAAGAATTTTATGAAAACCGGCAATACCGAAGGTCAAACGGTTAAGGATTTCTACGGGAACGAAATCACGCCTTTTGTTCTCATCACCAAAAAAGCAATTGTGCCCGACGACGGCGAAATCCGGCGCAACAGCCGCTCGCGCAGCGCTAAACTCCGGACAGCAGAAAAAAAATCATGCCACGATGAATAAATTTGTAAAGATAATCAGAACAGTACTCGCCGGCGACGCGCTGGAATATGTAATCAAATATCGTAAATTTATGATGTTTCTGTTTATTCTGGCAATTATTTATATTTCCAACGGATTGATGTATAATCTTGAAATAAAAAAATACAAAGATCTTGAAACACAGCTGATGCGCAGCAAGGCACAACACAGTGTGCGGCTCGAAGAAATGGCAAGGCTGGGCAAATATTCCAACCTGCTTGAACTGCTGAAAAAACACAATCGACAGGATTTGAAAATATCCAGAGAACCACCGGTAAATATAGGCAAACCATGACAAAGATTAAGGACAGGGTTTTTATCCGGTCGATTGTGCTGTTTTCGGTGTTTACGCTGTTTTTTGGCTATTTCAGCTTTAAAATCATCAAGATACAGTATTTTTCGCCCGAACTGAAACAGACAAATCAGCCAGCAACGCCCACGGTTGAAAACCGTTTGCGGGGCGATATTCTTTCGACAGACGGCGAACTGCTGGGCGGCGATTTTCCCAAATACGATATTCTGGTCGATTTCAAAATTGACGCTTTTGCCAAACGCAACGCAACCGTCGATACCACCGGAAAAATACTGCCCGAAAAAGTCCGTGACAGGCAAATGCTTGATGTTTACAGAGTATTGAGCCGCGCTTTGGCAAAGTTTGTGGGCGAAAAACCGGCAAACGAATATTTCGACATTCTCTACAATTATCGCCTCAAAGCCGACAGGGCGAGCGACACGGACTCGTTTCTGCGGACGGCGGCAATTGCCAGTCGAATAAATATATTTCAACACGACAGCATATTCGGCGCTCTCAAAACTATGCCATTTTTTTATCGACGCAGCATCCGCTATGCCGCCGGCATATACAGGGAAGACCGGTTTGAACGGATTTATCCCTATGGAAATCTGGCACATTCGACGCTCGGAGTGCTCAAGGGCGACGGCTCGAAAATATCGCTGTCGGGCATAGAAAATCTTTGCGACGACGAACTGAAACAGGGCAATCATGTGATATCGACCATCGACGTGCGAATGCAGGATATTTGCGAAACCATTCTCCGAAACAGTATCAGCCTGCACGGTGAAATGTTTACTTCGGGAACGGTTGTGATTATGGACGTTCCCACCGGCGATATAAAGGCGATGGCTAACTTCGGACAGTTTAGCGATACCCGATACCGCAACAGAACAGACGTGATGAACAACGCAATACATGCCGCAATTGACCCGGGCTCAACTTTCAAAACCGTTTCGCTGATGCTGGCTCTCGAAACAGGAAAGGTCAAAATATCGGACGAAATCAACTACGACAGGGGGACGGTGATGGAAAACGGGAAACGCCGATGGGAAAACGTTACCGATATTGCCACCGTCGAAGCGGGAAAAAAAGATATTACCACCGTGATGCGGCAGTCGCTGAATATCGGAACGGCAAAGTTTGTTCATCAGGCTTTTGGATACGACTGGAAAAGTTTCCGCAAGGCAATCCTGAAAACCGGTATCCTCGATTCTCTCGGGCTGACGGACGCCAAAACATCTGTCCGGCTCGACAATAAAAACGACATGTTTCAGGTTTCGCACGGCTATCAGGTCAATCTAACCCCCTTGCATATACTGACTTTCTACAACGCCATCGCCAACCGTGGAGCAATGATGAAACCCCGCATAGTGCGCGGCACGGTGGACAAAAGCGGCGATACCAAACTCGAAAAACCCGTCCTGCTGCGCAAAATATGTTCGACGGCAACCGCCGACAGCCTCGCCAAACTCCTCTCCGATATCACCCGCAGCGGAACACGATACGGAATATCGGGGAAAACGGGAACGGCGCAAATATACCTGAGCAACAGTCGCGGCTACACAACCGGCGAGCAGACCGGACGGGATCTGGTCAGTTTCTGCGGATATTTTCCTTTCGACAAACCGCGATATTCCTGTATCGTAGTCCTCTATTCGTCGATGCTGAAAAAGGAAGAACTCGGACGAATACTTGCCTCGAATTATGCCGTTCCGGTATTTCGCTCCATAGCCGACGCCATCAACGCCCTGTCGCCACAGACCCGCCTGCCGGAAACATTTGCCACCCGCCTGCCGGATTTTAAAAATACCTCGTCCGACAATATCCGAACAATAGGCATGGAACTGAACCAGCCATACGCCCTTCCCGACGGAAAATGGATGCAGGTAACCATCGATACAGCAGAGCGGCAACCGGTATTTTCCAAAATGGAAATCGGCAACAACCCCGTCCCCGACGTGCGCGGAATGGGACTGCGCGACGCCGTTTATATCCTCGAAAACGCCGGATTCCGAACTTCATACTCCGGCACAGGCAAAGTAATCGCCCAATCCCGCACCGAAACCAGCCGAACAGTCAGACTCGAACTGAAATAGGTTTACGATTGATGATTTTTGATTGACGATTTTTGATTGACGATTTTTGATTTTTGATTGACGGAAAGCGCTGTTAGCGGGGGCTTTTTAGGAATAAAAAATATATGAATACCGTACATGATACCTAATAAAACAAAATCAGGGATCATTATAAAAAAGCAGGCGGGCTTTTCAAAAAAGCAGGCGAGCTTTTCAAAAAAGCAGGCGGGCTTTTCAAAAAAGCAGGCGGGCTTTTACTGAAAAGGTTTAAACGTTTTGTTTGCAGGGATATAAACTATTGGTTCAACATAGAATTGTGTGGAAACTTTTGTTTTCAATAAATTATCAATACAAACCCCTTATTTCCCCAAGCACCCTTAGTAGAGCCCTGATACCCAAGGTAAATCGCCCTTATTTTCTCAGAGAAAATAATAAGGGCGCAGGGACGCGATTAATAGCGTTTCTACTAAGGGATCCTTTGAAAATAAGGGTTCTGTGGATTGTTCACACAATTCACAGTTGAACATTGAGATAAATCAATTCAGGTATCATGTACGATATTCATATTATATTTTTATTTTCAACAAATCTTTTTCTACTAAAAAAGCCTGTACATCAGCGAGGCGGAGAACATAAACTGCGTTGAATTAAGATAATTATTCCGACGATTGACAATTACGGGGTTTCGCAGAAACGAGAAATGATAGATGTATCGAGCTTCGAGTTGAAGTTCAAATTTCGAGATTTTTATTCCTGTTCCGCCGCCGCCGGCTATGCCGTATTCAAATCGTCTGTCATATTCATCGTAAACATATTCGTGGCGGGACTCGCCCTTTATTTGAGTTGTGCGGTTGAGAATATATCCAAAAGTAACTCCACCAGTGAGATACGGGCGAAAAATTCCCATTCGGATAAATCCCTGAGCCATTAGTGGAAGTTCAAAGGAAGTAATTCTTTCGGCTGTTTCGGGCGTTATCATCACAGTGTCAATATCCCGTATATAGCCTTTATTCACATAGTTGGCTTCTATCTGGATGGCTGCATATTTGAAATGTTCGTAACGGTAAAATATGCCCGGACTGAATGTATAGAGTTTTTTTTGCCGGAAATTCGGCAAAGCAGAAATAGAGGCAACTCCCTGTGCACCCTTCATTCCCACATAATGTTGGGCGGCAACATCAGTGGAAAGCAACAAAAACAATATGAAACTAAAACCAATACAAAGGGGTTTACACATTCGGAATTGCCTCTTTATTAATAATTTTAAAAGGTCTGTCGGCTTTCGGCTTCTACCGATTTGTCGATTTTTTTGACCAGCCCCTGCAACACCGTTCCCGGTCCTGATTCGACAAACAAATGGGCGCCGTCGCCAATCATGTTCTGTACCGTTTGCGTCCAGCGCACGGGGGCAGTCAGTTGTTCAACGAGATTGCGTTTGATTGCCGCAGGGTCGGTATATGGCTTTGCATCAACATTTTGATAGACCGGGCAAACCGGTTTGTTGAATACCGTTGCATCGATTGCCGTTTCCAGTTCAGCCCGTGCCGATTCCATCAGCGGTGAATGGAATGCGCCGCCAACGGGCAGTATCAAAGCACGTTTGGCGCCTGCCGCTTTCAGTTTTTCGCAGGCAACTTCAACGGATGCAAGTGTTCCCGAAATCACTAACTGACCGGGGCAGTTATAGTTAGCGGGTACAACCACGCCTTCCGTTTCGCGGCATATCCGTTCAACCGTTTCGTCGTCGAGCCCAAGAATGGCTGCCATTGTTGATGCCTGTTTTTCACAGGCTTTCTGCATGGCGGCGGCTCGTATCGACACAAGTTTCAATCCGCTTTCAAACGTTACTGCTTCGGCGGCAACCAGAGCGGAAAATTCGCCAAGCGAATGACCTGCAACCATATCGGGTTGAAAATCGCTGAACATTTTTGTCAGTATCACCGAGTGCAGAAAAACTGCCGGCTGGGTAACTCTGGTCTGTTTCAGGTCTTCTGCCGAGCCTTCAAACATGACGTCTGTAATTTTAAATCCCAGAATGTCGTTTGCTTCATCAAACAGGCGTTTTGCCTTGTCGTTTCCGTAGAGGTCTTTGCCCATTCCGGCGAATTGCGCTCCCTGTCCGGGAAATATAAATGCTCTCATTTTGAATTAATTTCTATTCTATTTAATAACTGTCACTTAATAATTTTCGGGTACAAATATATAACAAAAATTTCAACTGTCAATTTTCTGACGTTTTATTTCGTTTTTTGAGCGTTTCCCTCATGCTTTTGTTGAGTGCGATTTTTCTCATGCGTATGGCGGCTGGGGTAACTTCCACATATTCATCTTCTTTGATGTATTCCAGGGCTTCTTCGAGGCTGAATATTATGGGCGGTGCGATGTGCATTTTTTCGTCCGAGCCCGAGGCGCGCATATTGGTCAGCTGTTTTGTTTTGCAGATGTTGATTGTCAAATCATCGCTGCGCGTATGTTCGCCAATCACCTGTCCGCAATACACTTCTTCGCCCGGATTGACAAAAAATTTGCCTCTGTCCTGCAATTTATCAATCGAATAGGCTATTGCCATTCCTGTTTCCAGAGCGACGAGCGAGCCGTTTGTGCGCATTTCGATTGGTCCTCTGTACGGCTCAAATCCTTTGACAACGTGCGAAATAATTGCTTCGCCCTGCGTGGCGGTGAGCAGATTGCTTCGCAAGCCGATTATTCCGCGCGAGGGTATTTCAAATTCGATTTGCGAGCGGTCGCCGGTATTTTCGATGCTTTTGAGCATTCCTTTGCGGCGCGATACTATTTCGATAATTTTCCCCGACAGTGTTTCGGGCGCGTCGATGAGCAGAAATTCAATCGGCTCGTGTTTTTCGTCATTTATTTTTTTTATAATGACTTTCGGCTGTCCCACTTGCAGTTCGTAACCTTCGCGGCGCATGGTTTCTATCAGGATACTGAGATGCAGCACGCCCCGTCCGAATACGGTAAACGAATCGGCATTATCGCCGGCTTCGACTCTGAGCGCCAGATTTTTTTCTAATTCCCGTTCCAGCCTGTCACGGATATGCCTCGACGTAACATATTTGCCTTCGCGTCCAAAAAAAGGTGAATCGTTGATTACAAAGAGCATACTCATGGTTGGCTCATCAACCGAGATCGGGTCGAGCGGCTCGGGATTTTCGCTGTCGGCAACGGTATCGCCAATTTCAAAGCCTTCGATACCAACAATTGCGCAGATATCGCCGCCGCGAACTTCGTCAGCATGTTTTTTTTCCATTCCCTCAAAAGTCATGAGATCTTTGATTCTTGAGCGTACAACGGTTACTCCGTCGCGTTTTACCAACGAGATATTCATGCCGTTGCGCAAAGTTCCGCGTGCGATGCGACCTATAGCGATACGTCCCAGATAGTTGGAATATTCGAGCGAGGTAATGAGCATTTGGGGCGTATCGTCGATAAATTCCGGTGCGGGAACTTCGTCCAGAATCAAATTGAGCAGAGGCGTAATATCGTCCGAACGGGTTTGCCAGTCCTCCGACATCCAGCCCTGTTTTGCACTGCCATACACGGTTTTAAAGTCCAGCTGATGTTCCGTTGCGCCAAGGCTGAACATCAGGTCAAAAACCTCTTCATTGACCTCTTCGGGACGACAGTTCGGCTTGTCCACCTTGTTGATAACCACAATAGGTTTTAATCCGAGCGATAAGGCTTTTTGAAGAACGAAACGTGTTTGCGGCATTGTTCCCTCAAAAGCGTCAACCAGAAGGAGAACGCCGTCGGCCATGTTCAATACGCGCTCGACTTCGCCGCCAAAATCGGCATGTCCGGGTGTATCTATAATGTTTATTTTATGTCCTTTATAGATAACGGACACATTTTTAGCGAGAATTGTTATCCCGCGTTCGCGTTCGAGTTCGTTGCTGTCTAAAATCAATTCTCCAGCCTGTTCGGCGTTTCGGAAAAGATTGCCCATAAGGATCATTTTGTCCACCAGAGTAGTTTTTCCGTGATCCACATGGGCGATAATTGCAATGTTTCTAATCTTTTGCATTAATTTATTCCTAAAATTCAGGGCGCAAAAGTACAAAAAAAATTTGATTTTTCAGATTATATCAATCAACGGTTGAAAAAAAGGGCTAAATCTTTTTTTATCGTTATTAACTTAAAAACTCCAATTTAGGATATACAGTTGAACGTAGCCGATTTGCCGTGTATGCATGTCGGCAAAAAGGGTAAAACACCTGAAATAAAGACAATTATTGTAAATAGACAACGGTGATAAAAAAATTTTCAAAACCATGCAACATTTTTTAGTTTTTTTGCATCCTTAAATAAAAATAAATTTTAAACAATTAATATTATTGAAATGAGAAAATTATTGAAATTTACAGCAATAATGCTGATTATGGCAAGCGCATTTGCCTGCAAGAAAAACGAGAATAATTCGGATGTAGCAACCGGATTGAAAGGAACAAAGTGGAAGCTCGCAGGTATTGTTAACGAGCAGACAGGTGCAATGCAAGTGCTTGAACCAATTGATTGCCAACAATGCTATACGCTGGAGTTTGATACGGATAGTATAGCAACGGGCATTGCCATTAAAGAGAAGATAGGATTGAATTTATCTATGCTGGGACAATATAATATTACAGACATCATGAGAGAGCCTAATGAAGACAAATTTATAAGGTCTTTATTTTCGCAAAGCACTAAATCTTATGCTGTTACAGTAAATTCTTTAAAATTCATCAATACTACAGATAATTATTATTTAATCTTTAAGAAAATACTACAATGAAAGCATATTGTAAATCTTTTTTAATTATTAGTATTTGCCTGCTACAATGTATTGCTGCATTTGGGCAAATCAGCACAAAGGAAGTACCTGTGAGTTTCGGGGCGCAAAATCTTTCTGCAAAGTCGGTTATTCCCGCGGCAAATAAAGTAATGCCTGCACTGAATATGGCTTTGATCTATCAGGAAGATGAAAGCGACGAAGCCAATGGATTGCCGCCGAGATTCGGTTACTCGCACCCAGTGAATTACGACTTGACCAATTCGGGTGAATGGACTACGCTGGCAAACGGCGACAAAATTTGGCGTTTGAATATTGAGTGTGCAGGCGCTTTGTCTATCAATCTGCTGTAT
>JAITIA010000096.1 GCA_031279695.1 Prevotellaceae bacterium
AATCCGCCGTATATGCGAATACAGACAATCAGAGATTCTTACCCTCAATTAGCAGACAGTTACGAAAAAATATTCAAGTCAGCAACAGGTTCTTACGATATTTACGCTTTATTTGTCGAAAAGACAATATCGCTGATAAAAGAAAATGGCATTGTCAATTTTATTATGCCTGTGAAATGGACAAACGCAAGTTTTGGAAAAGGTTTGCGCACGATTTTGACCACAGAAAAATTCATTGATAAAATCATAAATTTTGGCTCTTATCAAGTATTTGATGCTTCTACCTATACAGGTTTGCAATGGTTTAAAAAAGATTGTGATACCTTGCAATATATGGAATTGGAAGAAGAATTTAAAACAAATGAACAATTAGGAAAGTTCTTAAATTCAATCACGAACAGTAATTTTCACAAAATACAGGCAACGGATTTAACAGCAGACGCTTGGACTTTGTCCAACAGTCAAGTAATGTCAATATTGGAAAAATTGAATAAACAACCACGACGGCTTGGTGATGTGTTCGACCGAATATTTACGGGGTTACAGACAAGTAAAGACGATGTGTATTTTTTGTACGCTTGTAAAATAGAGGAAAATTACGTAATCGGTTTTTCTAGACAAACAAAAGAGACTGTAAAAATTGAAAAGGAATTGACAAAACCATTACTGAAAGGTGAAGATGTACACCGATACGAAACTGTAAAAACAGATAGAGTTGTGATTTTCCCATACAGAACAGAAAATAATGAGGCAATTCTATATTCAGAAAACGAAATCAAAGAAAAGTTTCCTTTGGGCTATTCATATTTAAAAAGGAATGAAGAAATTTTACGGGGACGAGAAAAAGGGAGGTTAGCATTGGACTGCTTTTGGTATCGTTATATATATCCTAAGAACTTATTGTTATTTGATAATAAGAAACTTATAGCTCCTGAAATTTCTCGTGGTGGAAACTTTTCCATAGACGAAAAGGGTGAATTTTATAGTACCACCACGATTTATGGTTATATCAAAAAAACACATGTCAAAGAAAGCTATAAATCTCTTTTGGCGATTTTAAATTCTAATCTTATGTGGTGGTTTTTGGTAAACACAGGTACAACGTTAGCCAATGGCTATTTTAGATTTATGCCGAGTTATTTAAAGAGTTTTCCATTACCAATATTGACAACAGAAACAGAAAATACTTTAACAGAATTAGTAGATAAAATACTAAAAATAAAACAATTAAATAAACCCTCCAACACTGTGGAATTAGAAAATAAAATCAATGAAATAATATATGATTTGTATGTTTTGACTAATAAAGAAATTGAAATAATAGAAAAATGCAAAGTATCATAAATGATTGAGATTGTCTATGATATTTATCTCTTTTTCGTCAAAGTTATACAAATAGTAGATTAGATTATCAATTTCTTTTTCTTGTACAAGTGTTTTATTATTAGGATTGTGGCGCTTTATTTCAATGATTTCATTAACTAATTTTTCCACTTTTTCCTGTATTTCTATTGGTATATTTTCAGGAACAGGAAAAGGTTGTATATAGTTGGTTTTGAACGTATAATAACCGCCGCGCAAAACATAACCCGTATTCTGCATAAAAAACCAAAATAATTGTGAATTTAACAAACCCAACCAAAATTCATACTTTTCTTTTGTGGTTTCTTTTTTAATATAGCCGTATATTTTTGTGGTACTATAAAATTCACCCTTTTAAAAGTCCTTAAACATAGTTTTTTTCGTATCTTTGCATTAAAAGATTATGACCTACGGCTATTTAAGAGTAAGTACTGACGAGCAAGATGCTCAAAACCAAACATTAGGGATAAAATTAAAAGCCCAACAATTAGGAACTTCTGTTTCCGTTTGGATAGAAGACAGCGGCGTTTCGGGTACAAAAGAGCCTGAAAACAGAAAACTCGGCATTATTCTAAAAGAAATGCGAGAGGGCGATATAATTATTGCCTCGGAATTGTCGCGTTTCGGACGTAAGACCTTTATGGTTATGCGCATTTTAGAGATGTGTATGAATCAAGGTGTAAAAGTTTATACCGTTAAAGACGGCTACGAACTTGGCGACAACATACAAAGTAAAGTACTTGCTTTTGCATTTGGGCTTGCTGCTGAAATTGAGCGGGAAATGATTTCGCAGAGAACAAAAGAAGCGCTTGCAAGAAAACGAGCGGAAGGAGTTATTTTGGGTAGACCAAAAGGCAGTAAATCAAAGAAAAATAAATTGAGCGGAAACGAGAATAAAATTAAAGAAATGCTGAATAATGGAATTTCACAGAATAAAATTGCCTGTTTATTAGGAGTTCACAGGCATACAATCAATGCTTTTGTAAAGGCAGCAAATCCAAAGTCAAAAAACTCACCGGCAAGGAAGCCGAAATAAAAACTCTGTTGGATAAAAAAGTATCAAAAAGCGCAATCGCACCCGTCAGTTCTGCTTCAAATGTGTAAGATTTCAAACCTCTTTTCTCGGCAAACTCCTCCTAAAAAAATCACACCGATAATCGCATCATTGTTTTCAAAACCTCTTACGCACCCTCAAAAAACACTGTTTCCGGTCAAAATTTATTTTATTATATATTATTAATATACAGGCTCATGTAATAGTTGCAAAAAAAAATATCACAATAAAATATTGCTATCACAAAACAAATGCCTACCTTTGCAGCCGCAAAAAACGCCCGGATGGCGGAATTGGTAGACGCGCTGGTCTCAAACACCAGTGGAGCAATCCATGCCGGTTCGATCCCGGCTCCGGGTACTTCAGGATAAAAGCCTGACTGATTTATGGTCAGTTAGGCTTTTGTTTTATTGTATAATGTGTGTGTTATTGATTGATTGAATGAGAGAAAAAAAAATAAACATTTCACCTGCCGTGAACATCGAAATAATGTCGCCCGCAGGGAATTACGAGTGTTTGACGGCAGCCTTTCAGGGAGGCGCCAACTCGGTGTATTTCGGAGCGGGAAAACTGAACATGCGCGCACGGTCGGCAAACAATTTTACCATAGCCGATTTGCCGGAAATTGCCGCCCGCTGTAACAACAACAACGCTAAATCGTATCTGACAGTCAATACCATTATTTTCGATGAAGATATTGACGAAATGCACCGTCTGATTGACGCGGCAAAGAACGCCGGCGTCTCCGCCATCATCGCCTCCGACCCTGCCACAATCATGTATGCCAGCCGGAACGGAGTAGAAATCCATTTATCCACACAGGTCAATATTACAAATTTCGAAGCCCTGCGTTTCTATGCCCAATATGCCGACGTGGCGGTATTGGCAAGGGAACTGACCCTCGATCAGGTGGCGCAGATACATCGGCAAATTGTTGAAACCAATCTGCGCGGACCGAGCAACGAACTGATACGCCTCGAAATGTTTGCTCACGGGGCGCTCTGCATGGCGGTGTCGGGCAAATGCTATTTAAGTCTGCACGAATACAATGCCTCCGCCAACCGTGGCAGCTGCTATCAGGTTTGCCGGCGCTCGTATCTGGCAAGCGACAGGGAAACAGGGCGCGAACTGGAAATCGACAATCAATATATAATGTCGCCAAAAGATTTGTGTACCATCGAATTTATGGACAAAATGACGGACGCCGGAGTAAGGGTTTTCAAAATCGAAGGACGGGCGCGCTCGGCGGAATACGTCAAAACCGTTACCCGATGCTATGTGGAAGCGGCAAAGGCTATTGCCAACGGCAGTTATTCGCCCCACAAAACAAAGGCTTGGAAGGAAACGCTGGCTACGGTGTTCAATCGCGGTTTCTGGGACGGATATTATCTGGGTAAACGGCTGGGCGAGTGGAGCGAAACCTATGGCAACCGAGCAAGCAAACGTAAAACCTGCGTCGGCAAAGTTACCAATTATTTTGCCAATATCGGCGTAGCCGAAATACTGACCGAAGCAGGCGATATTTGCCTGAACGACGAAATTTTGATTATCGGACCAACAACCGGAGCAATGGAACTGACGGTCGATGAAATCCGTCTCGAACAAGCCCCCGTCCGGCAGTCGGTCAGGGGCGAATACTGTTCCCTTCCGGTTACCGGCAAAGTACGGTGCGGCGACAAAGTGTATGTTCTAAAATCGGATAACATCAATGGAAAAAATTAAATTTTACATCAAAACAATAGGATGCAAACTGAACTTTACAGAAAGTTCCCACATCGAAACCTTTCTCATTGCAAACGGTTTGACAAGATGCGAAAACCGAAACACTGCCGATGTCTTCATCCTCAACACCTGCTCGGTAACGGGGCAGGCAGAAAAAACCTGTATGCAGGAAATCCGCTCGTTTTACCGAGAAAATGTTTTGTCGCGCATTATTGTAACCGGCTGTTTTGCCAATCTTAACAGCAGCAAAATAACAGAAGCGCACCAAGTATGCATTATTTCGGGAACAGATATACGTCAAAAACGAGAGGCTATTCTGAAATTTATTCTGAAAGAAATGTCCACCAAAAACATCATGCCGATATTTGCCCAAGACAGAGGCTTTGAGCCGGTTTGGTCGAACTCGCGCACCCGCTGTTTTATGAAAATACAGGATGGTTGCGACAATCGCTGCGCCTACTGCACGGTGCATCGGGCACGGGGAAGCAGCCGCAGCGCAAGCATTGCCGCAGTTTGCCGCGCAGTGGAAACGGCAACAGCAGAGGGCGCGCGTGAAATTGTTCTCACAGGCTTGAATACAGCCGATTTTGGGCGCAAAAACGGGGAACAATTTATCGACCTGCTGCAAGCAATCGACCGGCTGCCTTCGACGCCGCGAATGCGAATATCGTCTATCGAACCAAATCTGCTGACCAACGACATTATCGGCTTTATTAAAGAATCGAAACATTTTATGCCGCATTTTCACATCCCGCTGCAATCGGGCAGCGACAAAATACTCAAATTGATGGGGCGGCGATATTCTACCGACGAGTTCAGGCAAAAGCTTACTTTTATCAAACAAATTATGCCAGATGCATTTATCGGGACGGACATGATTGCGGGAATGAACGGCGAATCGGCTGAGGACTTTGCCGATTCATTCGCTTTTGCCGAAAGCCTGCCACTCTCGTTTATCCACGTTTTTCCCTATTCCCAACGACCCAACACTAAGGCAGTTGGGTTTAAACCCGTTGTTTACGGAGCAACTCAAAATAGCAGAGTCAAAGCCCTGCTGGAACTTGCCGATAAACGACTTGTCGAATTTTATAAACTATATATCGGCGACACTCTTGAAGTTCTGGTTGAAGGAAGGCGTGGCGACAATCATACCGGTTATACCAACAATTATATCAAAACAAAAATCCGTTTCGACCACAATCTGAGCAACCAGATAATCCTCGTCAAACTCATCAAATTGGATAAGGAAACCATGCAAATGAAGGGCAATGTGGTTAAGGTTTTTTAAACTGATGTTTTCGACCGGCAATCCCGTTATCATAAGCGGAATATTTCAATCCGTAATAATATTGTAACCGACTTTTTGACTGATATTAATCACTGAAAAAGAAACATTGCGGTTACCGATAGCAATATTGCTGTCTCCGACCACGACCTTGCATTCCGCAAGCGCGTATATTGCGGTCGGTAACCGCAATGTTGTGGTAAAATATGGCAATATTGCATTTATCGACGGGAAATTTCCGGTCGATAAACGCAATGTCGAGCAAAAAAACGGCAGTAATTGCAGTCGGTAACCGGAATGTTGCGGTAAAATACGGCAATATGGCGGTCAACGAATGAAATGTCGAAGTCGATAACAGGAATCAAGGGCAGTGAGTGAAGAAAACCGGCGTTCCGATAGAACCGTACTTTGTCGAAACAGTAAAAAAAGAGGCTCTACGGCAAATCTTCCGTAGAGCCTCAACTGCATTATGAATAAAAATATATTATATATAAAAGTTATTCTTTTATTTCTTACAAAACAATCTTGCGATTTCGCCAATCCAAAGAACAGCCGACGTTGTTCCGACAATAATTCCCCAGTCTTGCAATTTCAGCGGTACGACGTTAAACATTTCGCCGCCGATGCTGACTATCACCCACTGTCCGAGCAGGATAACTATGGCGATGAGCATAAATCCGCTGCATTTACCGATTGAGGCAAATGCCGATTTTCCCGTCAT
>JAITIA010000005.1 GCA_031279695.1 Prevotellaceae bacterium
CGTCTCTACATTGCGACGCACAACGCCGCCGCAAACAATCTTCGCAGAGACGCACGCCGTGCGTCTCTACATCGCCGCAAACATTCCCCTCTTTTGGAGGGGGCAGGGGGAGGTTTACACAAATCATTAAAATCACCTTAAAATCACAGTTCAGACAATTCCGCCGCAGGCATTAATCACTAATCACTAATCATTAATCATTAATAAAGTCCCTGCGGGACTTTGCAGATATGCCATTTTTTCGAGTTTCCGGACAGACACTATTTAATTATAACTAAAGACGAAGAAGAAATTATTTCGGAACAGGGCATTGAAATTCAGGTTATTCCTATAATGAAATGGCTAATTCAAAAATCGTAAATCAAAAAAATTGTTGTATTTTTGCGGCGAATTTTATAAATGCAATGCACAGTATAACAAGTTCTTTATTGGCAAACAAAACGTTTTTTGAATGAAAGCAACGCCTAAATCCATGCCCGACAGCCGTCGCCGGCGCGAAGCCCTGACGCTTACCTTTATGATTGCGCTCTACTGTAGGCGGCGTCATGGCGCTCGCGGCGCGCTTTGCAACGAATGCAACGCACTGTTACAGTATTCGATACGTCGTTTATCACGATGCGTGTTTGAGGCGCAGAAACCGACCTGCACAAAATGCCCCGTCCACTGTTACGCCGCCACACAGAGGGAACGTATTCGCACAGTGATGCGTTATGCGGGTTGGCGCATGCTTTTTCTGCACCCCGTTCTTGCCGTTGCACATCTGTTCGACGGATTTCGTCGCGCCTCGCTTTTGGTGGAAATTCACAATAGACGCAAACCCTCATGAAGGCTCGTTTTTTGCCAAAAATTTCCGTTTTTCGACATTTTTTTATCGATTTTTATCATCAAACAAGATACAAAAAGCATCAAACTCAAAAATATGTTTTGGAATATAATTTACTGTTATTCATTGCAGAATAAAATGTCCGATTGGAGAACGCAAAAATTTATTTGCAATAGATTTTCGATATTCAAAAAAACGTCGTACATTTGCGGCAATTTTTTTAGTATTTTTATATGAAATATATTGTATTAAGTTTGTTATTTTGTCCTGTGTTATGTATAGGACAGGAAGTTTTGAATTTATCACTCGACCAGGCGATTGCGCTTCTTCCGCCGCACACAACCGGCTATTTTGCAACAATCGATGGCGACAAACCCGACCTGCGCGGCTGGCAGTTTCAGGCTTACGAAAAGGGCAATTTTATTTTTTGCACCTCGAACCAAAAGTCTGTTTTCAAACAGATACAGAAAAATGCCAACGTGGCATTTGCCTGTGCTGCAGGCGAGTATCATTTCCGTATCAACGGAAAAGTTACCATTGTTTCGCCAGCCGAAAAGAAACGACTGTTTCAAAAACTGTCGGAGTCCGTTCAAAAACTGTATAAATCGTGGGATAACGACAATCTGGTTATTTTCACCGTTTCGGGCGGAAATCTGCGCGTAGCAAAAGGTTTTGCACCTTATCAATCAATTAAGTATTAATAAGATAAGGAATAAATTGTATGTTTATGAAAACAAATTCAGCTATATTTTTCTTGTTGCTGGCAGCAATAATGCCGGTTTTTGAAGGCTGTGTGCGATGCGTACATTATTCAACAAAAGAAACTGTAACAGTGTCAGAAGTTTTCAAAACGGGGCTGCCCGACAGGGATATATATGAATGGCGCATCTATACGCTTGCCGACGAAAACGCCGAATTAGACAATTTCTACAAGGACGTTCTTATTCCGGCATACAACCGGCAGGGCGTTTCGGTGGGCGCTTTTACCACCTTCAAACCCGACGAAAAGGCAGAAAAACAGCGCTATTATCTCTTTGTTTATCCCGATATTAACACTTTCTACAAGGTGCAGAACGCAATCTGGAAAGACGAAACATTTAACCGCGAATCGAAACGTTTTTTTGAATATTCGGCGCAGAAACCCGTGTATTCCAACTATGAATCGTTTCTGTGCGAAGCCTTCGAGCGCGTGCCGCACCTGCTGAAACCCGCCGCCGACAGAACTTTGTTCGAGTTTCGCCTCTATCAAAGCCCAAACGCCGAAGCCAATCAGCGAAAAATAAAAATGTTCAATGTTGAAGAAATCAATCTGTTCGACAAAACAGGCGTCAATTCGGTTTGCTACGGCAAAGTTCTGGCAGGCTCGCAAATGCCCTCGCTGATTTATCTTATCTGGCACAGAAGCGAAGAAACCCGCACCGCCGCATGGAATACCTTTGTAAATCACGAAGATTGGAAACGCATGAAGGCATTGCCCGAATATGCCAACACCGTAACAAACATCAAAGTAGCATTGCTTGCGCCGCTGTCGTATTCGCAATATTAATATGTGTATGAATATAAACATGATAATCGGTAAAATCATATAAAAATAAAAAAATAACAGATAATGAATTTATTTACTAATTTAGCGCAAATTTTTAAGGCGAAAAACGCATGTAAAAAGACGCTTTATACGCTTAATTTGAAAGATATAGATAATGGAAGATAATAACGAGCGAATTATTAAAATTAACATCGAAGAGGAAATGAAGACCGCCTACATTGATTATTCAATGTCGGTCATCGTATCCCGCGCCTTGCCCGATGTGCGCGACGGTCTCAAACCCGTGCACCGCAGAGTGCTTTTTGGAATGCACGAACTTGGCGTGGCGTCCAATAAACAACATAAAAAATCGGCGCGTATTGTGGGCGAAGTGCTTGGAAAATACCACCCTCATGGCGACTCCTCCGTTTACGATGCAATGGTGCGCCTTGCCCAGCCATGGAGCATGAGATACATGCTGGTCGATGGTCAGGGAAACTTTGGCTCCGTTGACGGCGACTCGCCTGCCGCAATGCGATATACCGAAGCCAGAATGCGAAAAATATCCGAAGAAATGCTGGTCGATATCGACAAAAATACCGTCGATTTTCAACTTAATTTCGACGATTCGCTGGAAGAACCCAAAGTGCTGCCCGCCAAAGTTCCCGCGCTGCTCATAAACGGCTCTTCGGGGATTGCCGTGGGTATGGCAACCAATATGCCGCCCCATAATCTCGGCGAAGTGTGCGACGCAATAATGGCGTATATCGATAATAATGAAATCACTACCGACGAATTGATGCATTTCTTGAAAGGTCCCGATTTCCCCACCGGCGGTACAATTTATGGCATTCAGGGCATCAAAGACGCCTACGAAACCGGTCGCGGACGGATTATTGTGCGAGCAAAAACCGATATCGAAGTCTCGGACAAGGGGCGCGAAACCATTGTGATTACCGAAATACCGTATCAGGTTAATAAAAAGACACTTATCGAATATATCGCCGCACTTGTCGATGACAAAAAAATCGAAGGAATTGCATACGTAAACGACGAAAGCGACAGGCAAGGAATGCGTATCATTGTGAAGGTCAAATACGAAGCCGTAGCAAATGTCGTACTCAACAACCTGTTTAAACACACGCAAATGCAGTCGAGCTTTGCAGTCAATAACATAGCCTTAGTCGATGGTCGCCCACGACAGTTGAACCTTCGACAGATAATAAAATACTATGTGCGCCACCGACACGAAGTGGTTGTGCGACGAACAAAGTATGAACTCGAACAGGCAGAAAAACGCGCCCATATACTTGAAGGTCTGCTGATAGCGCTCGACCATCTTGACGAAGTAATTGCATTGATACGCGCCTCCAAAACCCCCGACGAAGCCCGTAACGGACTGGTAGAGCGATTTAACCTCTCCGAAATACAGGCGTCGGCAATTATCGAAATGCGCCTCCGACAATTGACCGGTCTCGAACGCGATAAACTTAATGCCGAATATGCCGAAATAATGGAACTGATTGGCAAATTGAAAACAATCCTCGCCGATACCTCTTTGCAGATGCAAATTATTAAAAGCGAACTTACTGACATTAAGGCACGCTTTGGCGACGAACGTAAAACCAATATCGTTCCAACGGCAGAGGAATTTAATCCCGAAGATTTTTATGCCGACGAAGACGTGGTGATAACAATCTCACATCTTGGCTATATCAAACGCACGCCGCTCAACGAATATCGCTTGCAAAGCCGTGGCGGAGTAGGCTCGAAAGGCAGCACAACCAGAGACGAAGACTTTATTGAGCATATCTACGTGGCAAACATGCACAGTACCATGCTGTTCTTTACCAAAAATGGACGATGCTATTGGCTGAAAGTATATGAAGTGCCCGAAGGCTCGAAAACATCAAAAGGACGTGCTATCCAGAATGTTATAAATATCGAACAGAACGATAAGGTTATGGCTTATATCAACGTCAAAACTCTTACCGACCAAGAATATATCAACAATAATTATATAGTGCTGTGTACCAAACGCGCCACTGTTAAAAAAACCAGCCTCGCCGCATATTCACGCCCACGTTCGACAGGCATCAACGCCATCACTATCAGGGATAACGACGAACTTCTGGAAGCCAGCCTCACCAACGGCTCGAACGAAATAATTATGGCTGCCCGCGACGGTAAAGCGGTTAGATTCAACGAATCGGATGTGCGACCAATTGGACGTACCGGAGCAGGCGTCAGAGGAATGACCATTGACGAAAAAGACGAAATTATTGGTATGATTTGCGCCCAAGACGAAAAGGCTCAAATACTTGTGGTTTCGGAAAACGGCTACGGAAAACGCTCGGAAATAATCGACTATCGAATAACCCGACGCGGCGGTAAAGGCGTCAAAACCCTGAATATTACCGATAAAACAGGAAAATTGATTGCAATTAAAAACGTGAACGACGAAAACGACCTGATGATAATCAACAAGTCGGGACTGACTATCCGCCTCGCCGTTTCGGAAATCAGCCTGCTGAGCCGCGCAACACAGGGCGTGCGCCTGATTAAACTCAAAGGAAAAGACTCCATTGCCGCCGTTATTCCGGTGGGCAAAAGCGAAGAAAAACTCGACGAAAATACCGACGAACAAGTACAGGAATTAAATGAAAATTAAATATCAATAAATATAAAACTATAAAAAAAATAATATGTTATGAAAAGATTATTAATTACAGGAATCCTGCTGTTTGGATTAACAGCCGGATATGCGCAGAAATTTGAAAAGAAAATTGCTGCAAGCGATAAAAGTATCGCTGATGAAAAAAAGGGCGCAAACCCTAAAACATGGATTGCCAGAGGCGAACTGATGTACGAAATTGCCACCACGCCCACCCTTGGGCTGGTTGTTGGCATGGACTCGCTCTCCTACACCATGGCAATGGCTGCCGTAAGTGAAGAGGCTGTTGAAAAACGAGAAACTGTTGGCGGAAAAGTGTATAAAACTCATACATTTGCCAACAAAAAAATCTATTTTACCAACGGCATAATCACATTTTGGGACGTATTGAAATACGATACCCCGAAGCCCATGAAACAGGCATTTGACGCTTATCAAAAAGCCAAAAGCCTTGACGCCGCAGGTAAAAACAACAAAAAAATCGGCGAAAAACTGAACGAACTGTCAACGTTTTCCCAAAACGAAGCTTTTAATCAGTATCAACTTGGACACAACGCCAATGCGCTGGAACTGTTCTGCTTGTCGCTCGAATGCTCGTCCGACCCCACAGTGGGCAAAACCGACACGGCAATTTATTACTATGCCGGAGTGATTGCCGCCGAACTTGGCGAAAATGCCATCGCCGAAAAATACCTGAAAAAGGCAATCGAAATAAAACATATCGAAGGAGGTAATACATACGCCGTTCTTGCCGATGTTTACAACAAAACAAACCGCCCCGAAGAAGCACGTTCGCTGTTAGAAAACGGAATGCTGACAAACCCCGAAAATCAACAGATACTGTTTGGGCTGATAAACAACTATATGGCGGCGCAAAAAGACCCCAAAGATATAATTCCGCTGATTAAAAAGGCTCAGGAAAAAGAAAGCAACGCCTCGCTCTATTTCGCCGAAGGTCAGTTGCATGAAAAACTCGAGGACGTGGATAATGCAAAAAAATGCTACGAAAAATCCGTCGAAATCGACCCTGAATATTTCTTTGGATACTACGGAATTGGCATCCTGCATTTCAACAAAGCCGCCCAAATCGATATACTGGCAATGGCTGAGAAAGATAACAAAAAATATGAAGAGCTTGTAAGCCAGTCGGACGACCAGCTTAAACAGGCATTGCCCTATTTTGAAAAAGCGTATGCGCTGAAAAATCCCGACAATCATACGGTTGTGGTAAAAGCGTTGAAGGACATCAATTTCCGCCTCCGTACCGAAGGCGATAAATACAAAGCCGACGCCGATAAATATACCAAAATGCTGGAAGAATTGGAAAAATGATAAGGGAAACTTCTATTTATCAGAATTTCCCGTTTTGATTAAATTTTTTATTTAAATGACTTTTTTATACCGCGCACAGGCAATCCTGTTGCCTGTGCTACCGGTATATTGCGTAAAACAGTGAATATTATTCGATTTATTCGTTTTCGGAAACACAGAAACAGCAAATTTCGCTATTATGTGAAAAATTTTTTGCGATACGGCACGCCCAAAATACTCTGTCGCAAACTTGCCCCTCTGCGTTTCAAACTTCCCCGCGATAACAATGAGCGCAAATATGTGCTTAGCCGCGTGGATTATTACAACAAACTGAACGGGAATCACTGTTTACCAAATGAAACAATTACGCTGGCAAACTTTAAACTGCCACGAAAACGTAAACATAAACCCGCTCACAGCGCCTATTTTTTCGACACCTACGAACATTCACGCTATTTCGACAATTCCCTGAAAATGTCCTGCGAATTTGGTGATATAACGCATGTTCCCAATATCCCCAGCATAGTGAAAAGCCGTCCGGTGGGCAAGGACAACGCCAATGCCATTCTTCTCAATCTCGACAAGGCGCGACACTTTGTGTTTCTGAACGATAGACTAAAATTTGCCGACAAGAAAAATCTCCTGATTGGAAGAGCGGCGGTGTATAAAAACCAGACGCACAGAGTACAATTCTATGAAATGTTTTTCGGACATCCGATGTGCAATCTCGGACAGGTGAACAGAGGCGAAACCGACCATCCCGAATGGTTTGTCGAACCGTTGAGTATCGACCAACATCTTGACTACAAATTTATTCTCTGCCTCGAAGGTAACGATGTGGCAACAAACCTGAAATGGGTGATGTCGTCGAACTCACTTGCCGTGATGCCCCGCCCGCGCTACGAAACTTGGTTTATGGAAGGTAGCCTAATCGCTGATTATCACTACGTGGAAATCGACGCCGACTACTCCAATCTCGAAGAAAAACTGCGATATTATATCCAGCATCCCGACCTCGCACAAGCCATTGTTGAACATGCTCACGAACATGTCAATCAATTCAAAAACAAAAAACGGGAAAAACTGATTGCCTTCCTGACCCTCGCAAAATATTTCAAATTAGTGATTAGTGGTTAATCCTGCGGCGGCAGTGTCCGAACTGTGATTTTAGGGCTAAATCTTTTTTTGAGGTGCTATTGAAAAAATATCTATTACAATATTATTATGAAATGCATGTCATAGCAATCAAAAGTCCCGCAGGGACGGAACTTTATTAACCGCAGGCTTCAGCCTGCGGACATGACCGGAACACACAACCCACATACCGGAGACGTCCCGCAGGAACGATACCGGCATAACCGACGATTAAACAATGAGGTTGGGTTAAGGAGGTATTCCCGTGCTACTGAGGTAGTTTTGTCAGGAAAATGAGGTGAAAATGAGGTGTTGAACATCGCAAGCCCAACCTCGTAAACCACGTCCCATAAGGGACGGACTGTAAACATCGTCGATTATAAAGTGCAGTCTCTGCGGGACTTGCCGCCTCTGCCTGTCCGCCGCAGGCATTATTCAGTTATTCAGTTATTCAATTAATCAGTTTCGTCTGTAGCCGTAGAAAACAGCATTTCCAAATCGTCGATTATCAGGGCGTTTGCAACATTGTACGAGCCGGAGGCAGTCCGTCGGAGGGCGGATAGACAGGCGCCGCTTTGCAGGGCAAGTCCCAAATCGCGGGCAAACGACCGGATGTATGTTCCGCGACTGCATCGTATTCTCACCGTTGCCGTTGGTGCGCAGTAATTGAGCAGTTCGAGACTGTGAATGACAATTTTTGCGGGTTTGATTTCGGGCGTTTCGCCTGTTCGGGCATACTCGTAAGCCCGTTTTCCATTGATGAGTTTTGCCGAAAAAAGCGGCGGAATCTGCTCCTGCTCGCCCAAAAAACCGTCGAACGCCGTTTGTATCAACTCTGCCGTTATATGTTTGTAGGGATATTCTCCGTCGGGTTCTGTTTCGAGGTCTAACGAGGGCGTTGTTGTTCCAAAACGTATATCGGCAACATATTCTTTTTCACCACGCTGTATGGCGTCGATATTTTTTGTGGCTTTGCCGATGCACACAATCAGCAGTCCGGTAGCCAACGGGTCGAGCGTGCCGGCATGACCGACCTTGATTTTTTTCAGCCCTGCCCGCGTGCGCAGCAGCGTTTTGACTTTCCTCACCACATCCGCCGACGTCCACGTGTACGGCTTGTCAATCGACAATATGTATCCTTCCTTAAAATCAATCATCTGTTAATCTGATTATTGCTCACATAAAAAAGGGTGCATCAGAATGGATACACCCTTTGCGATAAACAATGATATATTGAATATTAATCGTCGTAAGTATTATTGGTCGCGGCAGGGTGAAATTCGATAAAATCGTCGAAACGGGTTGAACTGCTTCTGCCGGTCATAATAAAGCCTCTTGCTTTTGAGGTTTGGCTGAGCGAGAAAGCCACAGCGCCCGTTCTTGTTGAGCGCGAGAAGCCTGTTTTTTCGTACCATCTGTTTTCCGACGGCACATATTCGAAAGTGGTTGGCACGGGCGACGAGGATTTTTGCCCCAGCGTGATGTAGCCATTGCCGTTGATAACAAATGCGCAGGCGTATGCTCTGGAAATCTGGTCATATTTATCGTCGTCGGTAGTCTGGTCGGTATTTCTGAGATCCATAACTTTTTCCCATCTGTCGGCGGCGAGGTCGTATTTCTGCATATCAACGGGATTGCCGTTGTTTGTTATTCCGCCCAGCAGGTAGAGATAGTTTCCAATAACAAAGACACTTGCGCCTTGCCTTTTCGAGCCTTCGGGACCGCTCAGCGCCGTCCATGTTCCCGAACCGGGGGTTGAGCCGGGGGTAAAGGAATAGAAATCTTTGAGATCGCCTTTTTCCTCATTTGTTCCTGTGCCCACAATGCCAACGTTGTTTACCGCGGCGGCAATGGCATAGTAACGTCCGCCGCCGGGGAAAGGCGCGGTAACGCTGTCCCATTTGTTGGTTGCGGGGTCGTAAGCCCAGAAATCGTCATAAATTTCAACTCCGTTAACGCCTAAGCCGACGTATGCTTTGCCATTTGCAACAAAAGCAGATGCCGCATATCGGGGTTTACCGGGGAAATCGGCTCTTTGTTTCCATGTTTTTGTGCCGGCATCGTATCGATACAAGTCTATCAGGGCTTTTTTCGAGTTAAAGCCTAAACAGATGTAAGCCGTGTCGCCAATGACGAAACTGGATGCGTCGTTTCTTGCCGAGCCGTCGAAGTCTCCAAGGTAGGTCCAGTTGCCAATTAATTCTTCTTCTGTGTCCGAATTTTTGCATCCAAGTGCAAAAAAGACCACTAATAACAGGTATAAATTCCTTATTTTCATTTATCTATATTTTTAATCTTTTATATAAAACGAGTGCAAAAGTAATTAAAATTTTCCAAATACCTACTTTTGCCAAAAAAATTGTTTCTATGACGTCAAAAAATCGAAAAGGATTAATGTGTTCTGAAAAAAAAATTTCGAAGGATGATTTTAGGGTGATTTTTGGCTAAATCTTTTGTTGAGGTGCTATTGATTTATGCAGAAAACTCTGCTATGTTCCAAAGTCCCTGCGGGGACTTTATTAGTGATTAGTGATTAATGATTAATGCCTGCGGCGGAATTGTCTGAACTGTGATTTTAAGGTGATTTTAATGATTTTTGTGATTGCTTGCGGCAGCAAGTCCTGCAGGGACGACACTTTATTAACCGGTGGCTTTAGCCTCCGGCAGTGACCCCACCCCGGCTGTTGGGACAAGGTTCTACCTTGTCCACTCTATCTACGCAGGCTGTGCCTGCATTTGCACCTTTGTTGGCAGGCGCAGCCTGCCAAGATAAACCGGACGAGGCACAGCCTCGTCCGA
>JAITIA010000104.1 GCA_031279695.1 Prevotellaceae bacterium
GCCACCGGTTAATAATGTGCAGTCCCTGCGGGACTTTCCGCCGCAAGCACTGACCGCCGCAGGCAATTTTTCCTTATAAAAAAATTTTTTCATAGCACCTCAAAAAAAGATTTAGCCAAAAAAATCCCGCAGGGACTTTTGATTGCTATAACATCATTTCTTAATAATAGTCTAATAGATATTTTATCAATAGCACCTCAATCTTTTTTTCAACCAATCAAAAATCGTAAATCAAAAAAATATATATAATTTTGCGCCCTGAAAAATGTTATTTATGACGTCAAAAGAAATCAGAACTGCTTTTTTGGAGTTCTTTAAAAACAAAGAACATCAGATTGTTCCATCGGCGCCGATGACTGTGCGCAACGACCCGACGCTGATGTTTACCAATGCGGGAATGAACCAGTTTAAGGATATTTTCCTCGGAAACGAGCCCGTAAAATCGAAACGAATTGCCGATACGCAAAAATGTTTGCGCGTATCGGGTAAACATAACGATTTGGAAGAGGTCGGGCATGATACCTATCATCATACAATGTTTGAAATGCTTGGCAACTGGTCGTTTGGCGACTATTTCAAGAAGGAGGCAATCGACTGGGCATGGGAACTGCTGCACGGGGTCTTCGGCATCCCCGCCGACCGGCTTTATGCTACCGTGTTTGAAGGCTCGGAAGCCGACGGCACCGAAAAGGACGTCGAAGCGCTCGAACTCTGGAAAAAATATCTCCCCGCAAACCGTATCCTTTTGGGAAACAAAAAGGACAATTTCTGGGAAATGGGCGACGCCGGTCCCTGCGGTCCCTGCAGCGAAATACACATCGATTTGCGTTCCGACGATGAGCGACAAGCGGTGGACGGAGCTACGCTGGTCAATTGCGACAATCCGCTGGTGATAGAAATCTGGAATCTGGTATTCATGCAGTTTAACCGCAAAGCCGACGGAGCTCTCGAAAGCCTGCCCGCCCGGCATGTCGATACCGGAATGGGCTTCGAGCGGCTCTGCATGGCTATCCAGAATAAAACAAGCAACTACGATACCGATGTTTTCCAGCCACTTATCCGCCGCATCGCCCAACTGTCGGGCAAACGCTATGGCGACAGGCGCGACGCCGATATTGCCATGCGGGTTGTTGCCGACCATCTCCGCGCAATTGCCTTCTCCATTGCCGACGGGCAACTGCCATCGAACGTCAAGGCGGGATACGTTATCCGCCGCATCCTGCGCCGCGCGGTGCGCTACGGCTATACCTTTCTCGGTTTCGACAGTCCGTTTATTTGCCGTCTTGTCCAAATCCTTGTCGATGAAATGGGCGACACCTTTCCCGAACTGCGCAGTCAGCAGGAATTAATCGAAAAAGTTATCGGCGAAGAAGAAGCCTCGTTCCTGCGGACACTCGAAAACGGAATAGTGATGCTCGACAAATTAGCGGGCGACAGTCGGGCGCAGGGAAAAACAACGGTTGCCGGCAATGCCATTTTTGTTTTGTACGACACTTACGGTTTTCCTTTCGATTTGACCGAACTTATTCTCCGCGAACAGGGACTGGTTGCCGACCGCGCGGGTTTCGACGCCGAAATGCAGAAACAGAAAGAGCGCGCCCGCAACGCCTCGTCGGTGGAAACGGACGACTGGGTGGCGCTGCGCGAAGGCGAACAGGAATTTACGGGCTACGACACGCTGACGGCAGAAACGCAGATACTGCGATACAGGAAAGTCAAACAAAAAAACAGAGAATTTTATCAATTAGTGCTTGCGCAAACTCCCCTCTATGCCGAAATGGGCGGTCAGACGGGCGACAGCGGCTGGCTGCGCTCGGCAACGGAGACGGTTGAAATATTTGATACACGGAAAGAAAACAACCTGTCGGTGCATTTAGTATCGCAACTGCCCGCCAGCCTCGATGCTGTTTTTTGCGTCGAAGCGGACGCCAGCCGGCGACGTGCAACCGAATGCAATCACACCGCCACGCATCTGCTGCACGCCGCACTGCGTCAGACGCTGGGGACACATGTCGAGCAAAAAGGCTCATACGTGTCGTCGGAAACATTGCGATTCGATTTTTCGCATTATCAAAAATTGAGCGATGGCGAACTGCGACAGATAGAGCGCATAGTGAACGCCGCCGTCAGAGAAAATATCCCGTTAGACGAGCATCGCAGCATAGCCATCGAAGAGGCAAAGGCAATGGGCGCCATGGCGCTCTTCGGCGAAAAATACGGCGACCGCGTGCGCGTTGTCCGTTTCGGCAATTCGGTTGAACTGTGCGGCGGTACGCACACTTCGCGAACAGGAAATATCGGGATGTTCCGAATAGTGAACGAAGGCTCGATTGCCGCCGGCATCCGAAGAATAGAAGCGGTAACTGCCAAAAACTGCGACGAATATTTCTACGTCCAGCAGGATATTCTTGCGGAAATACGCAACATGCTCAACAACTCGCCCAATCTGGTGCAAACAATGCATAAAATGTTTGACGAAAATCACGAGTTGAAAAAAATGATAGACGAGTTGCGGAGGGAAAAAATTGCAGCGCTGAAAGCGAGGCTCGCTGAGCAGATTCGGAATGTCGATGGTATTAACAGTCTGATTGTTGATTTGCGCATCCCCTCCGACGCCGCCAAAGAAATTGCGCTCCAACTGCGAAGCGAACATCTCGACCGCTTTGTGGTTGCCATAGCCGGTAACGACGGCGGCAAACCGTCGCTCACTCTCGCCCTCAGCGACGATCTGGTACAGGAAGGTCTCGACGCGGCGAAAATTATTCGCTCCGCCGCGCGCCACATTCAGGGCGGAGGCGGCGGTCAGCCGCATTTCGCAACCGCCGGCGGCAAAAATCCCGACGGACTGATTGCCGCTATCAACGAAATAAGATTGATGATTTGTGATTGATGATTCTATGGTGTTTCAAACAAAGTTTGAAGCATTTAACCATTTTTACGGTCGTACTCGGCGGCGCAGTCGGTTCACCATTTTGGCGATTGTGCCCACATGTCGTTCGATTTTTTCGGCATAGATATCGCTGATTTTAATCAGGATACCGGTTTCTTCAACCTCGCCGAACCCGTGATTTACGGCTGTGCCAAACACTTTCATCGAAGGCGACAGGTTCATGTATGAGTTTATCAGCGGTGGAATATTTTCGCCAAACGAGCGGATTTCTTTCGACAAAATTTTGTAATCCTCTCTGTATGTTTCCCCAACCAGCAGACGTTCAAGTTTTTCGAGGTCGGGTTTTGTTTCCAGCGGATAAATCGGGCTGATAAGATTTTCGCTGTCGGAAAAATGTTTCAGCAGAAAATACAGCAGCATATCGCGTGCTTCGGTGTTGAAAGTGCCGTACATGGTTACTTTTCCAAGAAAGTAGTTCATATCGGGATATTTAAGTACCAGAGCGCCCAGTCCGTCCCAGAGATTGTCGAGGGCGTAGAGACCTTTGCTCCGGAGGCTGGTGGTCTGATAGTTAGGCTGAACAAAGGAACGACCGAGTTCGATTGTTTGCGGCAAATATTCGTTCACAAACTTGCCGGAAAAGTTAAACAGTTCGGAAGTTGCAAGATTGTGTACAGAGATACCTTTGCAGGCTATATATCGGTATCCGCCAAGTATTTCCCTCGCTTTGGGGTCCCATACAATCAGCTGCGAATAGTAGTGATTTTCGGAGACGTCAAATTCGTCGATATCCATACTTTTGCCCGTGCCGCCGCCGGCTGAGCGGAAGGCGATTTCGCGCAGGCGTCCTATTTCGCGGATTATGTTGGGCGAATTTTTGTGATCAACAATGTAGAGTATATTTCCGCCGTTGTTTGTGTAACGCAGGAATTTATCCACCGTAAGTTCTTTTTCGATAATTTTTCTATCGATTGGCGCAATTATCGGTTGCATGTTATTGAATGTTATTGTTATTATGCTGTTTAAGTATCAGGCACAGGGCGGCGACGCCGTTAAGATTTTCGCGACGCATTCCGTGCCGGATGGTAACGGAATAGTTTCCGGTTGCTATAAAGCGTATATTATTGCGATACAGGAAAATATTCTCTCTGTATTTCGAAAATATTCCTCCGCTGCCTGTCCATTCGCCGGAGTCATACGCAAGCATACAGTTCAGAGTATCAGTTGTTACGCCTCCGTATGGAGCGCGGGTTTCAATAAAGAGATAAAGATTCTGATAGTCGTAATCGATACGGTTTCGGACGTTGATACACAGAGCATAACGCAGCGAAGTGTCGGCAACGGGCATGTCGAATTTCAGAGTATCGTTCATATTCCATTCGGCAGAGGGGATGCTTGCGTTCTGCTGCCAGACTGTTGTACTGTTGCAGCAGGCAAATATCAGCAAAAGGATGACTGTCAGATATGTTGCTTTATTTCCTGTCATTTTTCCGATTGTTTCTTCTTGGGTTGCCGGAGTTTTTTGCCTGACCGTTACCATTTTTATTTTCAGGCGGTTTATTATTTCCGCCACGTTTTCTGTTGCGGTTTCTGCGGCGATTTTTGTCGAAACGGGTAAGGCTGTCCTCGCCCACGGCGCTTTTAAATTCGGAAGCAATCTCGCTGCTGTCGGTTGCCAGTTCTGTTTTTTCGCCTTTTCGGTTCATTGCCAGTATTTCTTTGACTTTTGCTACGGACAGCGAAAAGAATTTTGACTCGTCGTCGCGCGACACAAAGTGCATGATACCCTTCAAAATATCGGTTTTCTGCAGGATTATAGTTCCGGCGGCGGTTTCCAGATATTTTATTTTCGGAACCTGTTCCCATGCATCGAGATAGATGTCCAATTCGTAGTTCAGGCAGCATTTCAGTTTGCTGCACTGACCGGCAAGTTTGAGCGGATTGACAGAAATTTCCTGATAGCGTATCGAATTTGTTGAAACAGAGGCAAAACTCCGCATCCACTGAGCGCAGCACAGTTCTCTGCCGCAGGGACCGATGCCGCCAATCAGTCCGGCTTCCTGACGTGCGCCTATCTGTTTCATTTCTATTCTGATTTTGAAAGTTTCCGCCATCACTTTTATCAGTTCGCGGAAATCGACCCTTTCGTCGGCAATATAATAGAATATCGCCTTAGTTTTATCGCCCTGAAAATCAACGTCGCCAATTTTCATGTTCAAACCCAGCGAACTTGCAATTTTTCTTGCCCGAATCATGGTTTGATATTCGAGAGCAACGGCTTCCTGCCACTTTTCTATATCGGCGGGACGTGCTGTGCGATAGACTTTTTTGAGTTCGACAGTGCGCAGGTCGGCATTATGATGACCGGACTTCATCAGTTTGATTTCCGCAATCATTCCCGTTGCCGACACTATGCCGATATCGTGTCCGGGAGTTGCTTCAACAGCAACAATATCACCCTCTTGCAGTTCAACATCATTGACATTGCGAAAAAATCCCTTGCGGGTATTTTTGAAGCGCACCTCAACGATATCGTACTTTCGGTCGGCCGGAATGTTTTTCAGCCAGTTATATACGGTAAGTTTGTGGCAGTCCTTTATCGACTTGCACGAAACAACCGCGCCTTTTTCGTCGGTCCGGGCAATACAGCCTCTCGACCAGTATAATGTTCCTTTATCAATATTCATAGAATAAATTTAAATTCAGTATCATAATTTGCGATACACAACATAATTATAACAATAAAACGGACTGTTTTCAGTCTGTAAAAATCGTCGCAAAAGTATAAAAAAACAATATCATAACATAATTTTTTTATTTATCTGTCGATTTTTTACTACTTTTGCGGTCTGTTTCCGGCTGATTTTGCATCAGCCAGAGACCGGATTTTCATAGTTTTATATCGAAAAATGAACGGAAAAATAGAAATAGAAGACATGGAATTTTTTTCTTATCACGGTTGCGGTGAAGAGGAGAAAAAAACGGGAAATATCTTCATCGTTTCCCTAAATATGGAGACGGAAATGGAGATTGCCGCCAAATCGGACAGCCTTGCCGACACGCTCGACTATCAAACGGCGTACAATATTGTGGGGCGGGAAATGGGAATACCCTCGAATTTGCTTGAAAATGTGTGCCATCGTATTCTCGACGCTCTGTTCGAGGAGTTTGCTGAGCTGAAAACGGCAACAGTAAAAGTCAGCAAACTCAATCCGAATATGGGCGGAAAAATTGGACGGACATCAGTAACAATGTCGCGATAATGAGCAAGAAACATATTATTTTGACAGGGATGCCCGGCAGCGGAAAAACCACTTTGGGCACAAGTCTGGCGCAAAGTCTGCACCTGCCCTTTGTCGATACCGATGCTCTGATTGTTGCCCGTATGCAAAAATCAATAGTAGAGATTTTTGCCGAACAGGGCGAAGCAAATTTCCGGCAAATTGAACGGCAAATTCTTGAAGAAATTATCGGATACGACAGGTCGGTGATTTCGACCGGCGGAGGCATGCCCTGCTTCGCCAACAACATGAACCTGATGAACAGCAATGCTTTTACAGTATATCTCGACGTTCCGCCGGACAGCCTGCTGCATGTTCTGATGCTCGACAACAGTCGCCCGCTGTTGCACGGAAAAACTCCCGACGAGATGAAATCGTATATCCATAATCTGCTCTACATCAGAAAAATATACTACGAAAAAGCAGATTTCCGTATAAATCCGTACACACAAACCGTCGAACAGTGTGTTGATATTATTGCCGACAGGATTGAAATCGTAGAAGGCGACGTTCATAATGCATTCGTATAAATAGTGTCTGTCCATAAAGTCGGTCAAAATATTATTGTAACATGAAGGGCTGAGCAATCAAGCAATCCGTAGGATTGCATCGCTCGGTAGAAATGGTTGCCAAAGAATATCTTGCATCCC
>JAITIA010000161.1 GCA_031279695.1 Prevotellaceae bacterium
CGCCACGTAGCCCAAGTCCCGCAGGGACTGCACATTAAATCAACAAATTCCACATTCCGTCCCTACGGGACGGTGGTTACGAGGTTGGGCTTGCGTTTTCTACCAACATTCCGTCCCTACGGGACGGTGGTTGCGTGTATCCAAGTTCTCGGACGGACACTAATTCTTAATTTCTAATTTTTAATTTTTAATTTTTAATTCTTAATTCTTAATTATTTCCAGTCGATAAATTCCTGCCAATTCACTGCTTCCAGTGCTGCTTCGTCGGCAAATTCGTGGTTAGCGAGGTATTGGCGAATAACTGATTTTAATGACTCAAACTCCTGCATCGAAAAGCCGAGATGCACGCAGCCGGTATTGTCTAATGGCAGGATAATCACTTTGTTTAATCCCTTTCTCCGATTGATGTCAGCATAATATGCCGCATCAATCGAATCAAGGGTCTCCAGATACCTTCGCAGGTCGAGGAGTGAAATAAAGTGGATTTGAGTATGTCCTATTTCGAGATGTATTTTCGAACAATGGCTACACTTGAAAACCCGCATCATACGATTTTGTTTTTCAATAATGTAACCCAAGCATCGATACGTGCGGAGGTGAGATTGCTTTCGTTGTCTTCGTCGATAGCAAGCCCCACAAACTGCCCGTCCACCACAGCTTCCGACGAGTCGAAAGTATAACCGTCCACAGAGGTAAAGCCAACAATAGAAGCCTTATCCTTAACCGTTTGGTAGATTTTGCCCATAGCGTCGCAAAAGGAATCGGAGTAACCCGACGAGTCGCCGCAGCCAAAGAGTGCGATTGTTTTACCCGACAAGTCGGCTGACGCCAATGTTTTAACAAAGTCTTCCCAATCGTCCTGCAAATCGCCTATTCCCCAAGTGGATGAGCCAAAGAGTAGCGTATTGTAAGGCGCAAGGTCGGCAAGTTGTGCTTTGCCCACATCGTGGACGTCGCTGTCGGCAAGTCCAAGTTGTTTGGCAATGTTTTTGGCAACATTCTCGGTGTTGCCTCCCGATGATCCGTAAAAAATTCCAATTTTATTCATGTCTTTTTTTATTTTAATTAAATAATTTATAATATGTTAATACGTGCATTTATATATTTTGAGGCACATATTTCCGGCTGCAAAAGTACGGCGCTTTCCACCCCCGCCTTTTACGCCAAACGGAATATTTTTTTAATATAAGGGAATATTGAGTAGTCAGTGGTCAGTGAAACTCTGTGTGTCTCTGTGGAACTCTGTGAAACTCTGTGTTATAAAAATCACACAGAGTAAACACAGAGCATACGCCGCCGCCACTGACCACTGACCACTAAAAAGCAATACAAAACCGACAATTTTCAATCAAGATTGCTTTATTTTGACAAGTTGGACGGATTTCATTTGCCCGCAAATCAGTCTTTTTCAAAAAAAATTTCGTTTTTTCAAAGAAAACAATTACTTTTGCGGCATTATTTATAGAATAAGTTTTTTTAATTGATAATGCCGGCAATATAAAATGTATAAATGAAAGATTATTTATTGAAATTTTGGAGTAATGTATATTTCAGAAACATATTCTGCGCCACACTCACAGTGATATTTATTCTGATACTCAGCAACGTTTTTCTCAACATTGTTACACGACACGGAAAATCGCTGCCTCTGCCCGATTTCGGAAGAAAAACTCTGGATTCCGTTCTCATTATTGCTCGGGCAAACGATTTGAGAATCGAAGTAACAGACTCGGTTTTCCGATACGATTTTCCCAAAGGCGCGGTGTTGATGCAAAACCCCGAAGCCGGAATCCATGTAAAAAAAAACCGTAAGGTCTTTCTGACAATCAACGCCTTATCGCAGAAAAAAGAGAGCGTGCCAAATGTAACAGGCATGTCGCTGCGACAGGCAAAAACCGCTTTTGCCGCCAAAGGCTTCAAAGTTGGCGCACTGAACTACGACCCAAGCGATTATGCAACAAACAATGTACTGCGTCAAACCTACAAAGGCGACAATATCGAACCCGGAACACTTTTGCCCACAGGCGAATATATCGACCTGAAACTCGGGCTCGATACCACCGCCCTTGCAACTGTCAGCGTGCCAGAAGTTACAGGCTTGATGAAATCGACCGCCGAAGACCTGATTGTGGACAATTCGCTCAACTATCAGCATGTTTTCGACGCCAATATAAAAAATCTTACCGACAGCCTCAACTCAATAGTTTACAAGCAAGAACCCGAAACCGGTACACATTCATATTACGGACGGACTGTGAAAATCTGGCTGAAACTGTCGCGCAATAAATCAAAATCGCAATAAATGCTGAAAAAGGAAAACTCACAAAATAAAACTGTTGCCGAAACCCCGTTGATGAAACAGTATCACGGAATTAAGTCGAAACATCCCGACGCTTTGCTGCTGTTTCGCGTTGGCGATTTTTATGAGACTTTTGGCAGCGACGCCATCAAAACAAGTGAAATATTGGGTATTACGCTCACCAAAAGAGCCAACGGCGCCGCCTCCCATATCGACCTTGCCGGTTTTCCGCACCACGCGCTCGATACCTATTTGCCAAAACTTGTACGTGCCGGTCAGCGCGTTGCCATTTGCGACCAGCTCGAAGACCCCAAAAACGCAAAAACCATTGTCAAACGCGGAATAACCGAATTAGTTACTCCCGGTATAGCCTTCAATGCCAATATTTTAGAACATAGGGAAAACAATTTTCTCGCTTGTATTCACATCGCAAAAACAACCATTGGCATTGCTTTTCTCGATATTTCGACCGGCGAATTTTATGTCGCCGAAGGACAGCCAAATTATATCGATAAATTGCTCAACAATTTCATGCCCAAAGAAATTGTATATCAAAAAGGAAAAGACGCCTTTTTTAATGAACATTTTGGACAAAAATATTATACCTACAAAATCGACGAATGGGCTTTTGCCCAAGACCCTACGCGCGAAAAACTCCTGCAACAGTTTCAAACCACCTCGCTCAAAGGGTTTGGTATTGATGAACTTATGAACGGGCAAATTGCCGCCGGAGCAATTCTCTACTATCTGGAACTGACTCAGCACGACAGGCTGGCACATATTTCATCGATTTCGCGCATCGAAGAAGACCATTATGTCTGGCTCGACCGGTTTACCATTCGCAACCTCGAACTATTTCAGGCAAATGGCGAAAACGCTAAATCACTGCTGAATATCATCGACAAAACAATATCGCCAATGGGTGCGCGCCTGCTGAAACGCTGGCTGGCGCTGCCGCTCAAAGAAGTGAAATCGATTAACGACCGGCTTAGTCTTGTCGAATATCTTATTGATAATCCGGAAATTAGAGAAAATCTACGCACATCTGTTTACGAAATAGGCGATATCGAACGCATCATATCACGAACTTCCGCCGGACGAGTTAGCCCCAAAGAAACGGTTCATCTGAAAATCTCGCTCAAAGCCTGCGCCGAAATCAAACATATTTGCCTCAGTTCCAGCAACGAAACTCTCCGGCAAATTGGCGACCGCCTCAATCCCTGTACCGAAATATGCGACAGAATTGAACGCGAAATTGTTCCCGAACCGCCTCATCTGCTTGCCAAAGGCAACGTGGTTGCCGACGGCGTGAACGAAGAACTCGACGATTTGCGCAATATCCTGCTCAAAAGCAAGGAGATACTTGCCGAAATACAGCAACGCGAATCGGAACAGACTGGCATATCTTCGCTGAAAATTAATTTCAACAACGTTTTCGGCTACTATATCGAAGTGCGTAATACTCACAAAGATAAAGTGCCTTCCACATGGATACGGAAACAGACCTTGGTTGGCGCTGAACGATATATCACCGAAGAGTTGAAAGTTTACGAAGACAAAATTCTGGGCGCCGAAGAACGAATACTTGTTGTTGAACAGCAGATATTCAACAATTTACTGCTGGCGCTGATTGAATACGTTGTGCCTGTTCAACTCAATGCCTCACTTATTGGACAGTTGGACTGTCTGCTCTCGTTTGCCGAACTTGCAATTCATTCTAACTACTGTAAACCAGCGGTAAACAACAGCAACTCAATTGATATTCGGCAAGGACGACATCCTGTGGTGGAAAAACTTTTGCCCGCTGGCGAAGAATATATCGCCAACGATTTGCTGCTCGACCGTGATAATCAGCAAATTATAATTATCACCGGACCAAACATGTCGGGAAAATCGGCAATTCTGCGTCAAACCGCTTTGATTGTGCTGCTTGCGCAAATAGGCTCGTTTGTACCCGCTGCATCGGCAAGCATAGGCGTTGTGGACAAGATATTTACGCGCGTAGGAGCCTCCGACAATATCTCGCAGGGCGAATCAACTTTTATGGTGGAAATGCACGAAACAGCCAGCATTCTGAATAATATTTCGGACAGAAGCCTGATTCTGCTCGACGAAATAGGGCGTGGCACAAGTACTTACGACGGAATCTCAATTGCATGGGCTTTGGTTGAATATATTCACGAACATCCGACCTCGAAGGCTAAAACGCTGTTTGCCACACATTATCACGAACTTAACGAAATGGAAAATTCCTTCGTCCGCATCAAAAATTTTAACGTAACGGTCAAAGAACTCAATAACAAAGTGATTTTTCTGCGCAAACTTATGCCCGGCGGAGTTGCCCACAGTTTTGGCATACACGTTGCGCAAATGGCTGGAATGCCCAAAAGCGTTGTGTCGCGGGCAACCGAAATATTGAAAGAAATGGAAAAATCGCACAATGCGCTCGAAAAACCGGTCGCCAATCTGGCAACACATCGCGAAGGTTATCAACTGACTTTCTTTCAACTCGACGACCCTGTGCTGAAAGATATACGGGATAAATTGAAAAAAATTGACGTCGATAATCTTACGCCAATCGAAGCATTGAACAAATTGAACGAAATAAAAAGAATTACAGGCTTTTAAAATTACAGGACAAATGAATATTCTGGAAAAAATAATCGCAACAAAACGCAGAGAAATATCCATTCTAAACCAAAATCGCAGTTATGCAGACATTTTGAGCGAAGCACAGTCGGTGGAGCGGGTAAAACTCTCGTTTTCGGACGCTTTGATAAAATCCGACACAAAAATAATCGCCGAATTTAAACGACGCTCGCCCTCAAAAGGGTTCTTTTGTGCCGACGCCAACGTCGCCGAAATTGTTGGCGGATATTCGTCGCTGGGAGCAGCCGCAATTTCGGTGCTGACCGACAGCGAATATTTCAGCGGCGCAATTGACGATATGGTCGAAGCACGAAAAGTTTCTGCCGTTCCTCTTCTGTTTAAGGATTTTATAATCGACCCCGTCCAGATTTGCGCAGCAAGAATAGCCGGCGCCGACGTTGTGCTGCTGATTGCCGCTGCAATGAGCAATCCCGCTCAATGTGAACAACTTGCACGTTTTGCCCGTTTGCTAAATCTCGAAGTGCTGCTCGAAATCCACAACGAAAAGGAACTCAACTATCTCAATTCCTATGTGAACGTTGTTGGCGTCAATAATCGCGATTTGACAACTTTCGTTACCGATGTGTCTATCTCCCTGAAACTTGGCGCTTTAATTCCCAATAGTTTTGTAAAAATATCCGAAAGCGGAATTTCGAGCCCCAACACGGTGAAACAGTTGCGACAAGCAGGGTTTCAAGGTTTTCTGATGGGCGAAAACTTTATGAAAAATCCCCGACCAACCGAATCATTTAAACAGTTTTTAAGTGCTTTGCAAAGATGAAAATCAAAGTCTGCGGCATGTGCAAACCTAAAAATATTGCCGAAATCGCCACCCTAAACCCCGATTATATGGGATTTATATTTTACAAGCCATCGCCGCGTTTTGTCGAAAACCTTGACCCTGTGGTTCTTGACCTTTTGCCGGCAAACACGGCAAAAGTTGGCGTTTTTGTTGATGCTCCTCTGGATTATGCATTGCAACAGGCTGAAACATACAGATTTGATTTTTTGCAACTGCACGGACACGAAACTTTGGACTACTGTGCCGGATTGAAAAATAAATATGCAATAATCAAAACATTTGGCATTGACCAAAAAACCGATTTTGCAAAAATATCGGAATATGAAAATGTCTGCAACTATTTTCTTTTCGACACAAAAACAGAACTTTACGGCGGATCGGGCAAAAAATTCGACCACAGCCTGCTCGATGCTTACAGAGGTAAAACGCCGTTTTTTTTGAGCGGAGGCATTTCCCCTCATGATGCTAACATCGTGAGCCACAATTGCTCTAACTTGTGTAACGCAATAGACGTCAACAGCCGTTTTGAAATTACTCCGGGTATAAAAGATTTCAACAAAATAAAAACTTTTATCGAAATTATCAGAAACAATAAATAAGCAATAAACAGTCAATGAATAGAATAGAAAAACTTTTTGAAAAAAAACAAAATCAGATACTGTCGGTCTATTTCACAGCCGGTTATCCACAACTCGATGATACTGTAGCAATTATCCGAGAACTTGAAACTCAGGGCGCTGATTTGATAGAAATAGGTATCCCCTTTTCCGACCCCATGGCCGATGGCGCTGTGATTCAGAAAAGTGGAACAGCCGCGCTGAACAACGGCATGAGTCTGAATAAATTATTTGCACAACTTGCAAATATTCGCGCCAACATAAATTTGCCTCTCATCATGATGGGCTATCTGAATCCAGTGATTCAGTTTGGGGCAGAGCGCTTTTGCCGTACATGCCAAGATGTTGGCGTCGATGGAATTATAATTCCCGACCTGCCTTTTAAGGATTACATGGCAAATTTCAAAGCGCTGGGCGAACAGTTTGGATTAAAGTTCATTATGCTGATAACGCCCGAAACTTCCGACGAACGAATTCGTTTGATTGACGAAAATACTTCGGGATTTATCTATATGGTTTCAACCGCCTCGACAACAGGAGCAAAAGACAGTTTCGACACAAAAACTCTCGAATATTTCCGACGTATCAATGCAATGAATCTCAGGAATTTTCGACTTATAGGCTTCGGCATTTCCAACAAAACAACGCTCGATGCGGCTTTCGACAACGCAAACGGCGCAATCATTGGCAGCGAATATATTCGTTTGCTGGGAACAGAGCCGTCGATAGCGGAGGCAACGGCAAAATTGATGAAAAAACTGGGAAATTAATAGAAAAAAAGATAGGCGATTAAGCCTATCTTCCTATTAACCAAAAATTTAACTTATGAAAAAACCAATTTTCTTGGGCACAAAGATAATACCATTTATTCCGATTTCCAAATATTTTTTCAAAAAAATAGCAATATGGTGAATATCAGCCGTATAAAAATACAAAAATTGTCGTTTTGTTTCGACTGTAATTTTTGAAAAAATGGACGAAATTTAGACCCTGAATTGGAGATTTTTTTAATAGTTATGTGGTAATATATATTGCTGAAAACAAATATTTTATTCAATTCAACATGGTTTTTTGCTGCATATCGAAAAAAAGATGTATCTTTGCGGCGTCAAATCGTCTGTTCGCGGGATTGAAAAAGACAGTAAGACCTTGTTTTACAATGTATAATTTTTGGATGGAGAATAATATATGGCGAATAACAGAGGATACATGGAGCAACGTGCGCGGGAGGTGTCTGCATTTACCCGTAAATATTACGAACAAGGGCGGCACGACAGGTCGTTGCGCTGGGTTTGGCGATACAGGGTAGAACCAGAGTATCACATCAGTTATTCGACGTTAAAAAAGTATTTAAAAATTACTGAAATTATCCATATCGTAAAAAAAAATATTATTGGCGGCAAAAGTACAATTAAAATATAATACAACAAAACGGACAAACATTTTTACTCATCAACAAATAATTAATATACTTATATGTTATATACTGATAGCCTTGAACAGGGTACTTAAAATCAACTTGCGAAAGTTGAATTAAATCATGCTTGACGACCGATTATCGGAGAAAAAAATCATGGAAATCGTGTGAGAAAAACAGATTTGGACAGTAAAAAAAATCCCTGAGATATTCAAAAGAAAAACAGTGGATTGCATGGATGAAATGGCGGCAAAAAAAGCCTTTTGATTGATGTTATTTATATTATTATTTGTATGATTAAATAAAAACACATACTTTTGCGCAAAATTTGAACAATGAAAATTATAGTTATTCTATTTATATGCGTACTAACGCAGTTTAGCAGCCTTGCGCAGCAGAAAATTATCGACGGATATCCGGCTGCAAATTTTGCACTCACTGTAAACGTTTCGGAAACAGGCGCTCTTTATGGTCATATCATGCAAAATACCGGCAAATTGGGAGCGTGGCTCTCCAATCGCGGAAGCGCTGTCTTCATGGTCGAGAAAAATAAGGCGCGCCATTCCTTTGCCGAGTTCCGCGACCGTGCCGTAAACCGCTCGTTTCCATTTGTGAGAGGCGCCTATCGCGGATCCTTTCTCATCTCGTCGCAAATAGGCGTCAATACCTTCTGTCCCTTGTCAATCAACGATGTAAATACCTCGTCGCTGCCCGTTCTGATGCTCGAAATGTATGTTCGCAACCCCTCGACCGTTGCCGAAAGTTTTAACATTATTGTTCGACCAGATACCGCCTTTGCAAAAAACATGACGGAGGTTGTAAAAGACCAATATTGTGGCGTGTCGAACAGCAATTACCGAATAAGTTGCAACGCGCCCACAGTGTGGAACAACGGCGAGCTGGCAGTAAACATATCGCTCGAAGCCGGCGAGGAAAAACGTCTCCATTTTATGCTCTCGTTTTATGATGATCAATGGATTACTGCCGGTCAATTTGCCGATATCGACAAAATGACCGACTATGCCCGCCAAATATGGTCGGTTCTCCGAGAAAAAACCGAGACTTTCGGCAACGCTATCCCCAAAACCGGCGACACACAACTCGATAACTATCTCCGGTGGTACATGATTCCGGGTATTTCGCTCACCAAATGCACTGTCAAAGGCGAAATTCTCACTATGGGCTACTGCGAACTCAATCAGCGCGACAGTTACTGGACGTCGTGGCTGCATCTGGCGCTTTTCCGCGACGCCGAGCGCAAAATGATCGACGAAAGCGTGGAATATCAGCAGCCTTCCGGCAAAATCCCCACAACAATTCTACCTCTTATCGAGCGACACGACGATTTGGACATCAACGCCTTCTTTATTCTCCGCGTCGCCCGCTTTTATCGCTACTATCGCGACTTCCCCATGCTGCGCCTCCACTGGCAAAGCCTGCAAAAGGCTATGGATTGGCTCGTGTCGCGCGATACCGGCGACGGTATCCCCGCACAAGTCTCGTTCTGGGGCGACTGGAAGGACGTTAAAGGGGTTGAAAACCGCAAATACTCGCCTTTTTCGGCGCTTATCTACCTCGCCGCTCTCAAAGAGATGCTCTACCTCGCCGCCGAGCAAGGCGACAGCCGAAGTATCGACCGATATAAACAAATTTACGACCGTGCAAGCAACTTCATCAATCTTCCTGTCGAAAACGGCGGGCTTTGGAACGGCAATTACTACTGTCAAAGGTGGAAGGACGGCTCGGTGAACGACAAACTGCTGCAAGACCAGACAATTGGTATCCTTTTTGGCGTTGTTCCAGAGGATAAAAGCAACAAAATTCTCGATGCGCTCAACCAAAAGAGCCTTACCCGATACGGTATTGCCGAAACTTTCCCCTACTACCCCGAATCGTTTGGCTACAAGCCTGCAACCTATCACAACGGGGCGGTATGGCCCTGGCTCAGTTTCATGGATTGCTGGGCGCGCGTCCGCGCCGGCAGAAAAGCCGAAGCCATCGACCTTGTGAAACGTGTTGCCAACGCCGACCTCGTTGTTTCGGGCGACTGGTCGCCCAATGAACACATCAACAGCCTCACCGGAGACAATCTTGGCTTCAAATTGCAGGGCTGGAACGCCGGTCTTTTCGGGCTGGTTTACTTTGGACTGCTCAACCCCGACATTATTCACAACTAAAACAGAAAAATATTCATCTAACAGGAATTTATGTACAGACTTTTGTTACTGTGTTTTATCAGTATCCCCGTTTTTAGCTCGGCTCAGTGGAATGCAAGCCCCGGCAACGCACTTAAACAGAACATCACCAGCCCTTATATCCCGCCCGTCGTTACTTTTTGCGGCGAAAAGGTACCGATAGAACACTTCGACGTGCGCGAATCGCTCGTCCGCGAAATGAACAGCCTCTGCTACGGACATTCGCTGATGATTTACACGCTCCAATTGTCGGAACGCTATATGGGCATCATCGAAAACATACTTAAACAGCAGGGCGTTCCCGATGACATGAAGTATCTCTGCGTTACGGAGAGCAATCTCCAGAATTTAATCTCGCCCTCGAAGGCTGCGGGCTTCTGGCAGTTCATGTCGGGCACGGCAAAGGAGTTCGGAATGCAGATAAACGCGGAAATTGACGAGCGCTACAACCTCGAAAAGGCAACAAAGGCGGCTTGCGACTACCTGACGGGCGCATATAAACAGTTCGGCAACTGGACGCTCTCCGCCGCCGCATATAATGTTGGCATCTCGCACATTTCCAACCGCCTCAAAGTACAACAGGAGGACAGTTACTACAATTTGCAGCTCAATACCGAAACGGCAAGGTACGTTTTTCGAGCCATAGCCTACAAAATTATCATGCAAAACCCCGAAACCTACGGTTATCACCTGCCAAAGAACGATTTTAAGCCGCTCCAATACACCGAAGTCATGGTTACCGGACCTGTGAACTGGATAGATATCGCAAAGAAATACAATACAAGTTATAAAATTCTCAAACATTTCAACCCGTGGATCATGGACGTCAAACTTTCTGTCGCCAAGACATATAAAGTCAAAATCCCAGTCAAAAGAGACCTGTAAAGGCAGGTAAAAAATAAAGACCTGACAGATTTTGCATATCTGTCAGGTCTTTTTATGAAACCTTATATACTATTGAAAATCATTTCGCTACATAAGGAAATTTCTTTGGGAAAATTTCAATAGATGGATAATAATTTTGTTCTAACCCTTTTTGAGGATAGACAGCCAACTCAGAAAGCGGCAATACCTTACCGGAAAACGCAACAAATTTAATATCAGGCACAAGTTTTATTTTCCAATTTGTTGTAGCGCTATTTATTACGCTGTTCCGTAGAAATACCATTTTCTTGAAAACATCAATAAATAAAGTGTCTTGACGTAAATCAAGGTTTATTTGACTAATGTGTTTTGCAGACTCTCCATTCATGACTATTATAGTCCTGTCTGTTTCATTATA
>JAITIA010000199.1 GCA_031279695.1 Prevotellaceae bacterium
ACGGCTTTCCCTGACGCTGTTTGCAGCCATTCGTACAGTTTGTATGCCATCGAATTTTTATCCAAATCGCTGCGGATTGATACGTACACCTCTGCTACAAAAGGATAGCTTTGATCCTTTATCGAATTTTTATTCGACGTAATTCCGTTGATAGCAATTGTCTTTACATTGTCGGATCCGGCAGCATTACGCACAATATATTCCTTATAATAATGCGGTGTAAAACAGATTCCGTTTGGAAAAGCTCCCAATTCCGTATAAACAGCCGCCATTGAAAAGATTGTTTCCTCATCACTGTAAGCCCGTTCCCAATCGGGCATGCCCGCATTGTTCATTACAATTTCCTTCATCATTTCCTGACTGCCCGAATTGGCATTGCGGATCAACGGTTTTATCGCATTGCTTGCGCCGCCGACTTCGTTCCAGTTCGTAAGCGTTCCCAGATAAATGTCCTGAACCTGCTTTACAGTCAGCGAATGAACCGGATTGTTTTTATTGAGCAAAAAATCCAGTGCATCTAAGGCAACGGGCGTTTCGGTTAGAGAAACGCCAAGACTTTGAGCGTATTCTTTTTCGTCTGCCGACATTTTCCGCGCCGAGGTAATAATTTCCACATTACCGTCAATCAGGTTAATGATTGCATTGTGCGTTTGAGAGGTTTTAATACGCATGCCGAAAAAGTTTTCAGGCGCATCTTCCCTGTTTACCTCTACTTGCCACATGCCGTTTCCCCACAATTGGGAGCGCCATTCATAGCGATAGTCTAAGAGTTTGCAGGCAATCATGTAATTTAGCGGCTGGGTGGAGGTAGAGCCGTCCAGTATTGGGAAATTTTCGGCAGTGATACCTTCGATACCAATGAACTCAATACCTTCGTTATCATCCTTATCGCAACTTGCAAACAATATCAAGGATAAAAATGTTGCTGTAAAAAATGCTAATCTGTTCATTTTAAATTTATTTTATGTTCCTTTCGGAACGATTCATATTATAAATCTATTTTGCAAAAATATATAAAAGTTCTCACATATACCCAGACCGATAATTTTGAATCCTGTGTCAACCGTTTTTAACATGCATCTTGATCTTTTTCATTGCCCAATCCAAAAGCAATTGGCGCCACTCATACAAGTGAATCAGCACATCACGCAGATTTTTGTCCCTGCGCCAGTGCGCCTGTTTTTGCTTTTGCAGAAAATCTTCGCCGAAATCGAACGGCGCATTTTGTTGTTGTTCCGTCATGGAATCAATCAGTTGCCATAACTTGTTGAATTGTTCGTTTGCGGCAGTTACTAAATCTGCTTTTGTGGTTGCTCTTGACATATTTTTTACTTTTTATACCTTTAAAGGGCGGTCGAAATTCGTTTCCATAATGATATCTGACCGCAAAGGCAATGCTTTTTATTTGTTGCGCAATGCCTTCTATTTATTTTATTTTTTGAGTTTGATTACTTCGCTGCCGGCAAGCAGAAATGCGCCTGTGCCATAGACTTCCCAACTATTGGCGTCGAAGTTTTTGCGCGGGTCGGCGCCAATGGGTTGAACCCAGCCAACCCGTCCCTCCTCGTTTACACAGCCATTCAACGCCGCCCATGCTTTTTTTACTGCCGGCAAAAAAATTGCACGGTCGAGCAGTTTATTGTTTATACCCCAAGCAAGTGCGTAACAGAAAAAGCCTGAGCCGCTTACTTCGCCACCCGGATAAGAATCGGGGTCGAGCAGGCTGGCACGCCACAAGCCGTCTTCCTGTTGAATGGAAAGAATTTTCTCCGCCATCTCCTTGAACAACTGTTCGTAAAACCGACGGACGGGATATTTCTTCGGCAATTCTTTAAGTATTCTCACCAAGCCGCCCATCACCCAGCCGTTGCCTCGCGACCAGAAGATTTTTTTACCGTTGGCTTCGCGCAGGTCTTTACCGTCGTTCTTAATTACATATTTCAGATCGCGGGCAAAGAGTTGTTCTTCCTTATCGTAAAGTAAATCATAGCATTGGCGGAAATATTCGTCGTTCTTTTTCAGATATTCATCATTTTTAACGGTTACGCCAAGTTTGACCAGTGTTGCCGGACCCATAAACAGCGCGTCGCACCACCACCATTTGATAACTTCGATGCCGCGCACGGGGTAGGGATTGGCTATCAATTTTTCGATTGTATCTCTGGTTGCCTGTATCATTTCAGGCTTTTTTTCCTTTCGATACAGGTCGATATATGTTTGACAGATAGCAATATCGTCGGCATGATACCAGAGGCGGCGGGGACGCCATTTCAAGCCCGTACCCATATCTGTCAGCGCCCGATACAGAGTTTTCGACCGTGTTGTTTCCCATGCGGCAAACACTCCGGCATAGAATGCCCCGTTTGTCCAATCATTTTTATCATGTTTGGGATGTGCCAGCTGCCATGCAGCCACTTTCAACATGGTTGCCTTAATGGTTTTTGGCGCAAAATAGTCGATATCGACCTGTGCCTTGCCACTGTTTGCCACAAATATCAGCGCTGCCGTCAGCGCCACTAATTTTGTTATCGCCGTACTTTTTATATACGAGTACAATCCATTTTGCAAGATTTCTCTGTCTTCCTTTCTCTTGACGTTCTTGCTAACGCGCAGAATCATATTCATTATCACATTCATCACTGTATATTTTTTATAATAAATTTATGTTTTCCCGATCCTGTTGATATTTTTACGAAATTCCCTGCCAATTCACCTTTGTGTTCAACGCCATCCACCGTGAGCCTATACTTAGCCGCCACACGAGGCAACCAGACTTCGGCTGTGGCGTTTGCGGGGATTTCTGTTTCCATCTCAAATTTTTGGTTTGGATAATTGTTGAACGACACGCGGATATTGCCGCGGATACTTGGCGTAAGTATTTCGGCATGGCGCAGGGTCGATGGTTGTGGTTTGATGCGTATTTTTTCAAATCCGGGCGTCAGCGGTTCGACGCCCATCAAACGGCGCGGAATGAGATACGCCGGCGTTGAACCTGCCGACTGATTCCAGTCGAGATTGGGCTTATATTTGCCGTCCCACGCTTCGATAGTCATTGTTGCGCCAATGCGTATTGCGTTGTACCAGCTGCGTTCGGCGGTCGAAGTCAGCAGTTGCAGAGCATAATCCGCGTCGTTGTATTCGTAGAGCGCATCCAACAGAATCAGCGCTCCGCTGATGCTGCAGGCAACTCCCCGCGAGCGAATATATTCTATTAGTTTTTTCACCTGTTTATCGGGCGTCAGACCAAAGGCAAGCGCAAACATATTTGCGTGCAGCGAGCAGTGATCCGTTCCGACGCCGTCGCGGTAATAACCTTTTTTAGCGTCGAAAAAAGCGCGATTGAAATCCTTTTTCATCTGTTGGGCAAGACGTGTAAACTCCGCCTGTTCGTCCTGTTTACCAATGGCTTTGGCAATGTTGCTCATCCAGCAAAGCGCCCGATAATGGTATGCGTTTACCACCGTATTATAATCGGTAAACACAAAACCGTCGGTTTCGCCGCCTTCGGTTTTGCCTAAGCCCAGAATGCCGGTATGGGGCCAGTCCACAATATCGTGAAAATTGTTGGCGTTACCTTTGAAATGTATCGACCGCAGAAATTCCGGCGTCTTTTTTCCTGTGGATGTGCTTACTAACCCGTTGCTCTCGCGCAATCCGAGCAGTGTTTTTGCCTTAATATCTTCATAATAACGTTGCAGCGACACGGTATTTCCTGTATAAAGATAATCGTTCCAAGCCATCCACACCGACTGAACTATCCATTCGGTGGGCCAAGTTGGATTATGTATCAGGTGTTCGTGGCTGTGTCGGGCAATAGAGTATTCACGGTCAACGCAATAATGCCCCAACTGGCTGATGAGCGCTTCGCGCTCGTAGGGAATCCGCTCGCGGTCGCCATCGATATATGTTCCTGCAAAAGTGGTTGCTTTGAGCGAGTATTTGCAAAGTTCCCATACCTGATTCAGAACGGTATCGGAGGAATGGAACGAGGCCGCCCTGTCGTTGAACGGATAATGCACCGACAGGCGGGCGAGGTCGCCAATCTGGGGTTTACCACCATAATTTTCTATTTCGCAGCAACGGAAAGGAACAAGTTCGCCTGTATATTCGGGCGCCAGCATGGGGAGCACGCCACTGGCGTTATGAGTGTCGGTATTGCGTTTGTCGGGACGGATTTTCAGGACATAAGTATGCCGCCCCTGCATCAGCGGCAACCGATAACGGGAATAGCGGATACTTCCGCCCGGATTGCGGTCGAGCCGTCCGTCCTTAGTTTTTTCGCTGAGATGTATGGTTACAGTATCGTTGTTGCCGTCAGCCAACAGGGTGATTTTCAATCGTCCCCAAGCCGCTCTACCAAAATCAACGTATGTGCAGCCATTGTCGAGATATTTTATCTGAGACGGGCTTTCGTCGGTAATTTGCAGAGGATAACGCGCCGTACCGTTATCGAAAGTTTTGGCTGTAAGGAAACTTTTTGCCGCCGAAAATGCGCTTTCGCCGCCATGATTATCCCAAGTTTTTACTTTCCAATAATATACTGTTGACGGTTGTAGTGATTTTCCCTCGTAGCGCACGGCAACGGAATTATTGCTCTGGACTTGTTGGCTGTCCCAAAAATCAGCCGAATCCTTAGCCAGCAATTCCGGCGACGAGGCGAGCAAAATCCGGTATGCCGTCTGTATAGTATTTGGTTTATCGCTGTTCATCACCCAGCCCAAATGCGGTTGCCGGCTGCGAATTACTGCTGTTTGACAGCGCTCGATAGCCGAACCAAGTTCAGCCGGCAAGAGTGTCGAAGGATAACCGTCGATAAATACGTCACCGGTATGTTCCAGCAAATCGGTAGTGAGCCCGTCGGGCGCCTGAGCCTCCATTTTCAGACATACAACAAGCACAAAAAAAAACGTCATCAAAGATTTTATTAACAAACTAACCCCTCGAAATAATATCATTATCAAATCTTTCTAAATAATACAACACATAAAATAAGAGTACAAAATTACATAAAAATTTTGTATTTCCAAGCGTGTCGGATAAAAAGGTTGAAAAAAAGATTGTGCCGTTCTTTTCGTAAATCAAAAATCGTACTTTTTTTGAAAAATTTCATCACCCTTGTGTATATTTAAAAAAAATGTAGTACTTTTACCCCCTGAAATTTTTAATAAAAAAAAGTATAATATGATGAAAATCTTTAATTTTAGTACAGTTGGATTATTGTGTTTTTGTTTGATTTTTTCAAATTGTGAAACAATCAAGAACACAAATAGCACTGTTAAAGGCGGGGCTATTGGAACGGTTGCCGGCGGCGCTGTGGGCGCGGGAGTCGGTAAAATGGCAGGCAACACTGCTGTGGGCGCAGTTATCGGGGCGCTTGTTGGCGGCACTGCCGGCGCGCTGATTGGTAACAAAATGGACAAGCAGCGCAAGGAACTCGAAAAAATCGAGGGCGCCAAAGTTGAAACGGCAAACGAAGGCGAGGCTATTAAAGTTACTTTTGAATCGGGCATCCTTTTCGCAACTAATTCAAGCACTTTGAGCGAAGCGTCGAAAAATTCGCTGACCAAATTTGCCGCAAGTTTAAAACAAAACAACGACACGAATGTCGAAATTTATGGTCATACCGACAATACCGGAAACGACGGCATCAATATCCCGCTGTCGGAACGGAGAGCGGCGTCGGTGCAGAACTTTCTCGTGGCTCAGGGCGTTGGCTCGGCAAGGCTAATATCGTATGGCAGAGGCTCGTCCGAGCCGATTACGGCAAACACAACCGAAGCCGGTCGCGCACAGAATCGCCGCGTCGAAGTCTTCATTCTTGCCAGCGCCAACATGATTCAGGAGGCTCAGCAGGGTACGTTGAAATAATGTACAAACTGCTTCGCCCTTTGCTGTTCATGCTTGCGCCCGAAAAGGCTCATGCATTGATTGTGTTTATATTACAAATTCCGTGCTTTGCCTTTTTGCTGGGCAAATTTTGCTCGGTCGAAAACCGAAAACTTGAAAGAACGGTATTTGGGCTGAAATTCAAAAATCCGGTGGGTTTTGCCGCCGGATTCGACAAGAATGCCCTTGTGTTCAATAAGTTGGGACGTATGGGTTTTGCCTTTGTCGAAATTGGAACGGTTACGCCCAAAGCCCAACCGGGTAATCCCCGACCGCGCAGTTTTCGTCTTAAAAAGGACTGCGCCCTGATAAACCGCATGGGTTTTAATAACGATGGTCTCGACGCCATTGCTAAACGACTGAAAGGTAAGCGTAAACGCTTGATTGTTGGAGGCAATATCGGCAAAAATACCGCCGTTGCCAATACCGATGCTGTGAGCGATTATCTGGAAGTTTTTTGCGGATTGTACGATTATGTGGATTATTTTACTGTCAATGTAAGTTGCCCTAATGTCTGCAATCTCCAACAGTTACAGGACAAAGACGAATTGGCGAGGCTGTTAAAAGCGTTAGTCGATGAGCGCCGCGCGAGGCAGGTTTACCGCCCTGTGCTGGTGAAAATCTCGCCCGACCTTTCGTTTCAGCAAATCGACGACGCCATTGAAATAGCCAAAAGTATGGAAATCGACGGGATAGTTGCCGTAAATACCACAAACTCGCGGGCAGGGCTTGCAACTGAGGCTGCCGAAATTGCGCGTATTGGCGGCGGCGGGCTGAGCGGCAAACCGCTGACGGATCGAGCATTGGAAATTGTCCGTTATATTGTTCAAAAAACCGAAGGCAAACTGCCCGTAATTGCCGTTGGCGGAATAATGAGCGTTGCCGACGCCATGAATATGTTCAACGCCGGAGCATCTCTGATTCAACTCTATACCGGCTATATCTATCAGGGTCCGGCTTTGGCGGGCAAAATCCAGAGAGCATTGTTGAAATCGGACAATTGACCGCTATGAACCCTTTTTTTGTGCCGATATTGTTACCGCTGTCGTTGCTCTACGGAGCGGCTGTCTGGCTGCGCAACAAACTGTTCGACACGGGGATATTGACCTCTGCTCGTTTCGATATTCCGCTCATATCGGTAGGCAATATTGCCGTTGGCGGCACGGGAAAAACACCTCATATCGAATATCTTATCGAGATTTTAAGTTCGGAATTTAAAATCGCAGTACTTTCGAGAGGTTATAAACGCCGCTCGAAAGGCTTTCGGTATGTTGAAACTGAAAATTTGAGCCACGAAACCGGCGACGAGCCTTTGCAGATAAAACGTAAATATCCGCAAACCATTGTTGCTGTGGACGCCAACAGAAAACGCGGAATTGAACGCCTGCTGCGCGACCATCCCAGCCTCGACGTCGTTTTGCTCGACGACGCTTTTCAACATCGCCGCATAGCGCCATCGCTCAACATTGTGCTTGTTGATTGTAACCGCCCGTTTTGGAACGATTTCATGCTGCCCGCCGGAGGTCTCCGCGATTGCCCGTCGAGCCTTTGCCGAGCCGATATTATCCTGATTTCAAAATGTTCGCCCGATATTTCGACGGAGGAACGCAGGCAATTGACCGCAAAATTGAAAAAATATGGCAAACTTGTTTATTTTGGATATTTTGAAGCGGATAAACCCTTTCCCCTGCTCGACCAGTTGGCGACGTTTGACGCCTCGCATCTGATAGCGCTGTCGGGAATTGCTAATCCTCAGCATTTCACCGCCATGCTTGCGCAACTGTATCCCGAAGCGGAAATCGAAAGGCTGTCTTTTGCCGATCATCACAATTTTACGGAAAAAGACCTCAAACTCATCTCCCAAAAAACAAAAAACCAAACAATTGTAACAACCGAAAAAGACAGTATGCGACTGCGGTCGTATTTTTACGAAAACCCGAACAGCCTCGCCCGTCGAATTTTTTACATTCCGGTGAAGGCTCAAATAATTGATGCATCAAATTTTAATCAAAACATAACAGAACATGTACGAAAAAATAAATAACACGGCAAATTTCATTAAATCAAGCGTTAGCATTCAGCCCGAAACGGGAATAATACTCGGCACGGGGCTTGGCGGTTTGGTTGAACGTATCGGCAATCAGCAAATTCTCGAATATGTCGATATTCCTGATTTTCCGGTTTCAACCGTCGAAGGTCATCGCGGACGGTTGATTTTTGGACAACTGAACGCCCACAGTATTGTGGCAATGCAGGGACGGTTTCACTACTACGAAGGCTACAGCATGGAGCAGGTTACTTTCCCCGTGAGGGTGATGAAAGCGCTTGGTATCAAGCGACTGTTTGTGTCGAATGCCAGCGGGGGAATGAATCCGGACTTCAGCATCGGGTCGCTGATGGTGATTTCCGACCATATCAACCTGATGCCCAATCCACTGATTGGCAAAAACGACCAGCGCCTCGGGCTGCGTTTCCCCGACATGAGCAAACCTTACGACCAGAAACTGATGGATTTGGCATTTACCGTTGCCGCACGCCGCTCAATTGCTCTCGAAAAGGGCGTTTATGTGGCAACAACGGGACCGACGTTTGAAACTCCCGCCGAATATCGCTATTTCAGAACCATTGGCGGCGACGCAGTTGGCATGTCCACCGTTCCCGAAGTGATTGTTGCCCGTCATGGCGGCTTGCCCGTTTTCGGCATTTCGATAATAACCGATTTGGGCGTCGAAAACAAAATTGTAGAAGTATCGCACGAAGACGTTCAGCGCGAAGGCGCCCGCGCCGAACTGAAAATGACTGACATTATTGCCGATATGCTTGCTCTCCTTTGACATTTTTAACAGCGTATTCTCTTTTCGGAAAATGCGAGTATTCAATTACATAAAACCGAGCGCTCGAATTTCAAAACCGAGCGCTCGAATTCAACAAACCGAGCGCTCGAATTTCAAAACCGAGCGCTCGAATTCAACAAGGAGACTGCCGCAAAAGTTTTTTAGCACACAGATAACGGTAGATTTAACAGATAATCGCATATAAATAATATGTTAATTATCTGTATTTTATCTAAATACAATTTAATAAAAATCTGCAAAAATCCTTCTGCGGCTTAATCACTAATCACTAATCACTACTCACCTCGGTCAGTGTTTTGACAATATTTCGGAAATGCTGTTCGCCGTCGTTGCTGTTCATTTGCGTCCAACGGTCGATAATGCAAGCCTTTTGCAGAACGCCAAGCGCGGCATCGACTGTAAAATATTCAAAGGCATTGATTTCGTCGATAATGTTCCATCTGAACATATCGAGCCGTTTTTCACGGTCGAGCATGTCGGCAATTTCAAAAATTCTGACGAGTTCGGCCACGTAGTCATATTCTTTCGACAAGCCGAAATCCTGCGCCTGACTTTTAAGCAGCGATTCGCGCATTTCGTCGCTCGCAATCAGATGATTGTCGGCTGCGATATTTGATTTGCGACAGAAATATGCTGCCTGAATGTTGCGTATTTCGCGTTCGATTTTGTGCCATCGTGCAACAAAGGGGCTTTTCGAGGCTTCCATTGCCGTATGGCACAATTCGTAAAGTTGTTGCGTTGCCTGCAATTCGTCGGGTTTTGTTCCATGTTCGCGTTCATACTGTTCCATCTGGTCGATAAACTGTTGCATATACTGCGGCAAGGTTTCCTTTGCCGTGTCAGCCTCCAGCATTCCGCCACGTTTCCACGCTCTTTTTTTGACAAAAATTTGTGTCAGAAGATTATAATTGTCGATACCGCTCAGCGTTTCGTGGACGTGTATGGCGTCGCTGCTCGAAACCTCTTCGAGAATGGAGTCTCTGATTTCCAGCACATCAACCTGAGCGGGACTGTCGGGTTTAAACGTCAGTTCGGGCAGGCTTGCCGTCAGATGATAATAGTTTTGTGCCATTGCAGGATAGTTATTTATCAAACAACAAATCTGCGATTTTGGGGCGCAGCGAATCGCGGAACAGATTGTCGAAATCGTTGTCGGCAAATCCAATGTAATATTCGCCCGATTTGACGCCGATTTTAAAACCGGCATTGAGAGTTGTCTCTCCTTTAGTTTCGAGCCCGTCGGCAATTTTGTGTTTTACATATTCTTCCAGTTCCCGTTTCTGTTTGTCGGGGACAAGCAGAAACAAATCGCCGGCATTTGTTCCGTCGGCGGGGTTAAACTTGTCGATTGCCGTCCGTATAAGCGATTTAACGAAATCGATATCGTCAAAAGCGCGTTTAACGTCGGGTGCAACGACAGTTGTAACAATCATGTTTTCAATTGTCTGTTTCACTTCGCCAACAATTCTCCGCCCGGCGAGTTTTATTTCGGCTTCGGCGTTGGCTTTAGTTTCGTCCGCAAGTTTTTTGGCGGCGGTTTCTATTTCGGCAGCTTTTCGCCGCGCCTCTTCCAGAATGTTTGCAGCTTCTGTTTGTGCTTGTTCTATAAGCGTTTCGCCGTCCTGTTTGCCTTTCGACAAGCCTTCGTTGTAGAGTTTGTCGGCAAGTTCCTGTAACTTATTGCTCATGTCAAAATTTCTTTATATAGTTGTCAAAAAAATTGTTATATTCAATGCACAATGTTCGATGTATCCAATCATATAGATAAACAAAAAAACGTTCAAAGATAGCAATTATTTTTTAAATGCAAGATTTTATCTGTAAAAAAATGGCTGCGTTTATATCCTTATAAACTTATATTCAGCGGTAAACGAATGTAAAATATTTTTTAATTTTATGTCCCTGCAAGGCTGTTTTTAACAGTCAAACAAGGAGAATTTTGTGTTTTTTGAGAGATTTTGGTCAGTTCAGCGTTCAGTAGTCAGAGGGCAAGTTGAGGCATACCCCCCTTCCCTCTGTTAAACCCTGTGCCATCGGTAATCTATTCAGTCTCAAAGCGACAATGTGCTCAAACAACAACAGCGTCTCAATCTTTTTTCAATCGGTCAAAAGTTTGAGGCGCTGTTGATAATCTTCACAAGAGGCTGTGCTAAAAAACTTTTGAGACAGCCTCATTCTGAATTTAATGCAGGGACGCCCTTCGGGCGATTAGCATTTCAAGATTTAATTATTCATTTCCGATTATCTTGTTATAACTTTAGGGTTACACGAGGGACAGGTCAGCACGTCGAAACTGTCGGCTTTGATTTGTTTTTTCAGCAGGATTTCTTCGGCATTTTTGCCTATCATCACTGTAAAATCGCCCGGTTCGACGGTAAACATCAGGTTTTTATCCCAGAAGCCAAAACTGCGATAAGGCAGCACAAGTTCGACTTGACGGCTTTCGCCCGGTTCGAGGGTAACGCGCTTAAACGCTTTCAGTTCCTTTGCTGGACGCGAGGCGGAGGCATATTCGTCGTAGAGATAGAGTTGCACCACTTCGTCGCCTTTGCGCGCGCCGGTATTTTTCACGGTAACCAGCACTTTGGTATCGCCTTTACGTGTTACTTTTTCGGGAACAACGAGGTCGGAATACTCAAAGGTTGTGTAACTTAATCCGTATCCGAAGGGAAACATCGGTTTGCCGTTATCGTCGAGATAGCTATAGCCGCGTCCCGACGGTTTGATGTAGTAGTAGATTGGTAGCTGACCGGCATGGCGAGCCCACGACACGGGCAGGCGTCCGCCCGGGTTATTGTCGCCAAACAAAGTTTCGGCAATGGCTATACCACCCTGTTCGCCCGGATACCAGGCTTCCAGCACTGCGTCCACCTTATCGACCCAATTGCGAACGTCCACCACCGAACCGTTTTGGAGTACCACAATGGTTTTCACGCCCGAAGCGGCAAGTTCGCCAATCATTTTTTCCTGATCCACTTCAAAAGTTTCCTTGCTTCCTGTTTCCACAATGGCGGCATGGTCGAGGCTTTCGGCAAGTTTCATGGTGCGTTTGGGGAGTGTAAGCAGGCTGCGGTCTTCGCCTTCGCCTTCCTGAATGGCGGCAAAGAAAATAACCACGTCGCAGGTTTTAGCCAGAGTAGCAACGTCGCTGTTGGCGGGATGCAGCGCAACTTCGGCTTTGCCTTTCAATCGGGCTTTGAGCCCCTGGTATGGATTGACGCTGTTGGCAATAAATTCGCCTTTTAAGCCTCCGCTGGGACCGGAATAGTCGCCTGTACTGAGGCGGTTGGCGGCGGGTCCAAACACGCCAATGCGTTTCACTGCCTTGTCGGACAGCGGAAGGATATTGTCTTTATTTTTAAGTAAAGTCATCACTTTGCGTGCAGCCTCTGTTGCCAGCATTTTATGTTCTTTGGAGTTCACAATGCGGTCGGCTTCTTTGGGGTCGACGTAGGGATTGTCGAACAGACCAAGGTCGAATTTAACGGTGAGCACTCTGCGAAGCGATACATCCACAGCCTCTTCCTTTATTCGTCCCTGTTTAACAAGGTCGAGCAGGAGCGAGTATGACGAAAGGGTTCCGAAACCCAAGCCTACGTCGAGACCGGCGTCGAAGCACTGCGCCTGCGCGTCGGAATGCGAGGTGGCTACTTTATGCGCCGAATGCACTCCGGGCATCCCGCTGTAGTCGGAAATCACAAAGCCCTGAAATCCCCATTCATCGCGCAAAATATCGGTGAGCAGGGTTTTGTTGCTTGTGCAGGGCGTGCCGTCGATAGTATTGTAGGCGGCCATGATTGAGCGGGCGCCGCCTTCTTCGACGCAGGCGCGGAAGGGTTCGAGAAACACTTCGCGCAAGGTGCGCCACGACATGTTGGAGGCGAAGGAGTCGTGTCCTCCGTCGCCATAATTATCAACATAATGTTTGGGGCTTGCCACCACTCCGCTCTCTTCAAAGGCTTTGGTCCAAGCCACTCCCATGCGGGCGTTGAGAAAGGGGTCTTCGCCGTAGCCTTCTTCGGTACGTCCCCAGCGGGGGTCGCGCGAGATATTGACTACCGGAGCAAAGATTTGCCGCACGCCCACGGCGCGGGTTTCCTTAGCCGCCGCCAAGCCCACTTTGTAGTAGAAATCGTTGTCGAACGAGGCTGCCATCGAGATACTTTGAGGGAAACAGGTTGCCATGCCCCACATTGCTCCGTGCAGCGCTTCGCCGTTTTGCAGCACGGGAATGCCAAGACGGTGAGCGGCAATAGCCTTGCGACTGTCCTCATTCACGGCTTCGGCGCATTGGATTGTGGTGGCGGGTCCTTTATCGGTATTGTGCAAAAAGTGCGCAATATTGCGAAAATGCCCTACTTCCCACTGTCTGTCCTTATATTCATGGAGAAAGGTGAGCTGACTTTGAAGTTGATTGACTTTTTCTTCGAGGGTCATGCGTTTAATAAGATCTTCGACACGCTGATGCGTGGAAAGTTTGGGATTTTTATAATCCGGCGTCGTTTCAGCGGGGGACTGAGCCGCCTGCTTCGATTTTTTTGTATTCGCCTGTTGCGAATAAATATTGCCCGATACGGCAATCAGCGCCATAATAATAATGGCTCGTTTGATTTGACTTGTTTTAATAATCATCTATAATCTTTTTATTTATTTTATACCTTATATATAATATATAATATGTACCTGCAATTAATCTTTATTTGTGTTTTTGGCGACTTAAAAAGCGGTTGTGAGCGAATTTTTGTTTGATTTTTGTGCCCAGCCGTTTCTTGAATACGTTCATTTTCTATACATTCATCAACAAATGCGATTAATTAATGCACTGCAAAAGTATAAAAAAAATTGAAAACTGTATTGCACGGTTGAAAAAAAGATTGAGGTGCAATTTTATAATCTTCGCCTGTCGAAAAGGACATCCTGAATTAAAAAAATTAATCGCCAGCCACTAAAAAAGGGATAGCGGAAAGCGAGGGATTCGAACCCCCGGTACAGTTACCCGTACACCGCATTTCGAGTGCGGCCCGATCGACCTCTCCGGCAGCTTTCCTTTGTTAAAACAATTCTGTTAAGAACGCGGGCGCAAAGGTAGTGTTTATTTTTTATCTGCAAAAATAAATATTTCCAACAATTGACAATCAGTATATTGTTGCTCCCAAATTCGATTATTTCGACGGACAGTTTCGTGGTTAAAACCTTTTTTTGCCGGAAAATTCCTGAAAATTGTCGCCTCAGTTAATGTGCCGTCCTCTGTTTTCTTCCTTTTATATCTCTGTGAGATATCAGTGCTTTTCTGTGTAATAAATATATGAATATCGTACATGATACCTAAATTGATTTATCTCAAGGTTCAACTGGGAATTGTGTGGAAAATCCATAGAACCCTTATTTTCAAAGGAGCCCTTAGTAGAGACGCTATTAATCGCGTCCCTGTGCCCTTATTATTTTCTCTGAGAAAATAAGGGCGATTTACCTTGTGTATCAGGGCTCTACTAAGGGCGCTTGGGGAAATAAGGGGTTTGTATTGATAATTTATTGAAAACAAAAGTTTCCACACAATTCTCTGTTGAACCAATATTTTATATCCCTGCAAACAAAACGTTTAAACCTTTTCAGTAAAAGCCCGCCTGCTTTTTTGAAAAGCCCGCCTGCTTTTTTGAAAAGCCCGCCTGCTTTTTTGAAAAGCTCGCCTGCTTTTTTGAAAAGCTCGCCTGCTTTTTTGAAAAGCTCGCCTGC
>JAITIA010000023.1 GCA_031279695.1 Prevotellaceae bacterium
TAATATACCCCCGCAATATGGAACTCCGTACGGAGTTCCACCGCCTGTGATATTCGAATATTTCTATTGACATGAATGCCATGACGGGCAAAAAAACAACACAATTGTAAACTACAGCCTTAATCAATTAATCAGTTAATCAGTTAATCAGTTAATCAAAAATCAGTAAACCATTGTTTAAATTCGGCAGCTTTATTTTTGCTGACGAAGATATTTTCGGGCATTTTGGTGTTCATGTTCAGTTGCAGGCGGCTGTCGGGGCTGATGGTGATGGTTTCGACGGAGTTTTTTGCCACGATAAACTGTTTATTGACACGGAAAAAACATTTGGGGTCGAGCGATTGGCTGATGTTTTCGAGCGTGCGTCGATAGGGATATTTCGTTCCGTTGTTGAGAATTATCATCGTCTTGTCGCCGGTTGAATAGAAGCAGGCGACGCCGGATATTTCCACCGGAATAAGTCTGTCCTTGACGGTAACGAGTATTTTTTCGGGGAATTTCTCAGCTTTGAGCCTGTTCAGGGTGTGCAGATAGGTTTGCAGTTCTATACCTGTCAGTTTCTGATACTTGTTGAGCGCCCGCCTAACCTCGTCGGTTTCAACCGGTTTGAGAAGGTAGTCGATACTGTTTACCTTGAACGCTTCGATAGCGTATTCGTCGAATGCGGTGGTGAAAACTATTGGAATATCCACCGTTACGAGTTTAAAAATATTGAACGCCGAGCCGTCGGACAGATGTATATCCATAAAAATCAGGTCGGGGAGATTGTCGGTTTCCTGCAATCGCTTAACTGTTTGGCGCACGCTCTCGGTATTTCCAACAATTTCCAGATTGGGGTCTATCTCGTCGAAAATTCTCTTGAGATTGATGTATGCGGCAGTTTCGTCTTCTACTATAAGTATCTTCATAAATAGTGTTTAGTTTTTAGTGATTAGTGATTAGTGCCTGCGGCGGCAATTCTAAATTCTAAATTCTAAATTCTAAAATCGTAAATCGTAAATCTAAAATCCAAAATCATAATCTGTTTCCAAGTTTTGGGATTATTGTTTGTCGCCATTGGTCGAAATTGCCATTTTCGATCATTGTAGCGGCTTGACGCACTAATCGGAGATAAAATGCAAGGTTGTGGATACTTGCAATTTGTGCTCCGAGCATTTCGCCCGACACAAAGAGGTGGCGGAGATAGGCTTTTGAATATCTATCGACAAACGAAACGCCGGCGGGGTCGATTGGCTCAAAATCGCGTTCCCATTTTTTGTTGCGGATATTAATCACTCCTTCCGAAGTGAAAATCATTCCGTTACGACCGTTGCGGGTTGGCATCACGCAGTCGAACATGTCGATTCCGCGAGCAATTCCTTCAATCAGATTGACGGGCGTGCCGACGCCCATCAGGTAACGCGGGCAATTGTCGGGCAAGATATTGTTCACTGTTTCAATCATTTCGTACATCACTTCGGCAGGTTCGCCAACGGAGAGTCCGCCAATGGCATAGCCGTCGAAATTCATGGCGGCAACATGCTCGGCGGCTCGGCGGCGGAGCTCGGGATAGACGCAGCCCTGAACTATCGGAAACAGAGTCTGTTCGTATCCATATTGAGGCTCGGTTTCGGCGAATTGCTTGCTGCACCGTTCGAGCCACTGCTGAGTGAGCGTCAGCGAACGGGCGGCATATTGATAATCGGAATCGCCGGCGGGGCATTCGTCGAAAGCCATAATAATGTCGGCGCCAATTGTTCGCTGAATATCAATAACATTTTCGGGCGAAAAGAAGTGTTTCGACCCGTCGATATGCGAGCGAAAAGTGCATCCTTCGGCAGTCAATTTCCGGCTTGCCGCCAACGAAAAGACCTGAAATCCACCACTGTCGGTCAGTATCGGTTTGTTCCACGACACAAAGCGGTGCAGCCCTCCGGCGCGGCGTATCACTTCCACGCCCGGACGCAGATAAAGATGATAGGTGTTGCCGAGAATGATTTGAGCCTGAATGTCTTCTTCAAGTTCGCGGTGAAAGACGCCTTTCACCGTTCCGGCAGTGCCAACGGGCATAAATACAGGAGTATCAATCGTTCCGTGCGCGGTTATTATTTGCCCTTTGCGAGCCTGCGTGCGGCTGTCGGAGCATATTTTCTGAAATTTCATTTTTAATACATTTTATTTAAGAATAATTTCGTCGATAACAATTTCGCCCATCCGGCTGTTGAGTTTGCTAATAATTTCGCTGCGATGCATATACAGTTCGGCGCGGACGACGGACGACGAAAGGCTGACATAAAGTTTTTTGCCCGAAAGTTGTTTCGAGACCGTTGCTTGTGCAACCGTCGGACCCAGAATTTCGTCCCACAGTTTCAAAAAACGGTATTGACGAAAGCCGTTTTCGAGATTGTGTTCGCGGATAAAAAGCCGCAAAAGGTCGCTGATAATAACCGGTTTACTTCGTCGCACGGCTGTTTATGATGATTGGATGAGTTTGACGTTTCCGGCTTCCACCGAAAACAGTTTATAGTCGGTGCTGTTTTTTTGCAAAAGGCGGTCGAGGCGGTTTTTATTGCTGTCGGTCAGAAAAATTTGCCCGAACCCGTTGCCTGTAACAAAAGAAATAAGCCGCTCGACCCGCTCGACGTCAAGTTTGTCGAAAATATCGTCAAGCAAAAGGATTGGCGACAGTCCGGTATTGTTTTTGATGATGCTGAACTGTGCAATTTTCATTGCAATGATAAAGGTTTTTTGCTGCCCCTGCGAGCCGGAGTTTTTCAGCGACCGTCCGTCGATTTCGAGCAGCAAATCGTCGCGATGAATACCGGTTGAGGTGTATTGCAGAATGCGGTCGCGCTCGAAATTCCGGTCGAGCAACGTAGTCAAATCGTTCTGGTCGAGGTCGGAACGGTAGGCGATATCAATCTCCTCCTTATTGTTGGCTATGGCGCTGTAAATTTGCCGAAAAAGAGGCAACAGCGTTTCAACCATTTCGCGACGTTTCTCATACACAATGCTTCCGTAGTGATTCAGATGATGATTCATGGTTTCCATCAGGCTGAGATCGACCGGTATATTGCGGCTGTTTTTCAGGTGTTTATTCCTGTTCATCAGCACATTATTGTATCGCAGCAGCGAGTCGAGATAAACCTTGTCGGTTTGCGAAATCAGCGTGTTCAGAAACTTGCGCCGCTCTTCGCTGCCGTCCGTTATCATGGCATTGTCGGAAGGGGTGATAAAAACCAGAGGCACAACGCCTATGTGGTCGGACAGTTTCCGGTATTCTTTTGAATTGTATTTAAACGATTTCCGCCCGCTCCGTTTGACGCCGCACGAGGCGCAGTCTTCGTCGAGGCTTTCGTTCATGCGCACATATTTTCCTTTGAGCAGAAAATAATCTTCGCTGTTGCGGATATTGATACTGTCGCTCGACACAAATTTGCTTCTACACATTGATAGATAATATATTCCGTCGAGCAGATTTGTTTTGCCTTCGCCATTGTTGCCCACAAAACAATTCAGCACGGGCGAGCAGTCGAGGTCTGCCTGCTCGATATTTTTAAAATTCGACAATGTGAGATATTTCAGATACATTTATTTCAAATTCTCGAGTTTGCTGATTGCCTGCAAAGCCTGTCGATACATCTCTTCCATGCCTTCGCGACTGCCGCCGGGGGCATAGCGGGCATATTCGCAGTTGTCGATAACGGCAATCAGCAGGTCGATATTTTCCTGCGGAACGTTCTGCGCGTTCAGTTTATCCTGAATATTATCGCGCGACAATTCGGCGCTCTGCATGTTCAGTTTATCGCCAATATATCCCCACACAGCGCGTGAAACTTCTTCGTAGAATGCCGTCAAGTTATTGGTTTTCAAGAATTTTGCCGACTGCTGCAATCGTAAAACGGCAACTTTATTGGCTTTTCGGTTACGCATCAGCGCCACATTCTGTCGATTTTTTCTCGATTTTTTTGTCAGCGCCACCGCCACGGCAAACGCCAGCACAAACGCGGCAAAAATCAGCCAAAAATCGAAAGAGCCAAAAAACACTTGCCCAATTGCGGCAAACTTTGGCATATCGGTTTTGATAAACAGAATATCGTTGCCCAAATGTTTGATTTGTTTGCCGGTAACAATGGGTATCGAAGTAACGGGAGCGGCATTCGAGCCGTTGGGGTCGCGCTCGATAATCAGATGCACGGGCTCGGTTTTCAAACTGACGTAACTATTTTTCTGAACGTCGAAATACGAAAATTCCACAGCGGGAATATCAAATTCGCCAGCATTTCGGGGGATAAAGACGTACTCGAATTTTTTGCTCCCCGCGCCTCCCGACAGGTCGGATTTGACATTGTCGATAATTTTGGGGTCATATTTGTCGAAATTATCGGGCAGCGCAATCAGCGGCTCTTTTATCTGCTTAAAATTGCCTGTTCCCGAAACGGTAATGGAAAACGTAACCGGCTGATTGGCTACCGATGTGGTCTTGTCGATTTTTGAACTTAGCTTGAAATCGCCCGTTGCACCGTTGAACGAGGCGGGCGCACCGGCGGGAAAGTCCTTGATATTTAACGTTACCGGCGCTGATTTCAGACTTTTTCTGATGTTTCTGACAGGAGAGCCAATAAATACGTCGAACATCGAGTTTGCCCGTGTCTGCTGCTGCCTGACCTGTATGGTTGTAACCAGTTCCACAGGGTCGAGTTTCAATTCGCCCGCGCGCAAAGGGTAGAGAATGAGCCGTGCAAGCGGATATGTCTGATAAATTTTATTGTTATATTTCTGTTGTTTCCATTCGGCGTCGGTAATTTTCAGTTCTTGCATGTCGAAACCTGCCAGGGTTGGCATTTTGAAGTTCGACACATCGGCAACCGCAACACCGCGGTTATAAAGTTTCACCGTGAGCACCATAGGCTCGCCTTTATAAACGGACTGACGGTTGAAATCCATCTTCACAAACAGGTCTTCGGGGCTGACGTCGTCCGTCGCCACATTCTGCTGTCCGCCAGCGTTTTTACCCTCTTCTTTGAGTATTTCAATGGAGCGCTGTTTCGACTTCACCACCTTGCCGTCCTTCATTTTCACGCTTGCCTGCGGAAGGTCGAACACGCCTTCGCGCAATGCCTGCACGTAATAGGTAAAGGTAACAGACAAGGTAACCTTCCCGTTGTTGTTCAACATCGACATCGATCGCGTAGGTCCGGCAATCACATTAAAATTATCGGCAAATGTGGGCGGACTAAAGTCTTCAACAGGGTTATTCTGTTCATATTCCATTTTATAGGCTATCTTAAATTCGCTGTTGAGCGAAACAATAGCATCGGCTTCTATCTCCAAATCTTTGGCAATTGCCGAAATCGCCAGACATACCGTTAAAATAAATCCCAAAAACTTCTTACAAATATTCATGTACAAAACAATTTTTCAATCTGTGCCTGTATTAGATGCTGCAAAATCAAATAGTTTAATCGCAAAATCTAAAAATTACAGCCTGCAAAAATAATATATTCTTTTCAAATAGAAAAATTAAGTTAGTGATTAATGATTAATGATTAGTGATTAATGCCTGCGGCGGAGTTGTCTGAACTGTGATTTCAGGATGATTTGAATGATTTTTGTGAATGGTTGCGGCTGCTGGCACTCCGTTGACATTGTCAAAAGTTTATCGGCGGCTGTCGGCAGCCCAGTGTCGTGCGACATTTCTTTCTCGACGGCTGTCGGCAGGTGAAATCTGTCATAAAAAAAATGAAACAAGATTGAGGCGCTATTGATTTATGCAGAAAACTCCGCTATGTCCAAAGTTCCACAGGGACGACGCCGGCAGAACCAACGATTGAACATTCCGTATAACGCGCCCTCCCTGCGGGACACGGGATTGCCCAGTCCTTTTGACCGAACTTTATGGACATATTTTTACTTTATTCTTTATTTCTCCTCATTATAAGTTCCATACGGCGGATACATCCTTACATGTTTCATTTCTTCGGTTGGCGGAAAAGAAATGATGCCGCCACGATTTTTTAACTCATCCATGTTAATAGATAGATTGTATCTTTGCAAAACCCTACATTTTTCAGGCAGAGTATCAATATCGGCAAGCACAAAGATATATATCGTATCTCCTTGTTCTGGAAATAAGTTGAATGAAATACCTCTCCTATCTTTATTTGTTATATACTTTTTTATAGGTCCGAAAATGAGATGTTGAGGTTTTGAAATTGTATCCAAGTACACCTCTTTTGGAGCAGGTTCCAAATATACATACACTTCATCGTCAGAGTTATTACAAAAGATAAAAAAATGTTTGTAATCTATCGGAGGACATGCTGCAAATAGCAGGCAAAAACATATTAATATAAGATTTTTATACATCATTTTGCATTTAATTGTTTATTTAAAAAGGATATCTCAATGGATAATCAGGATAAAGGGTTTCCCAATCAACGCCGTAATATCTTTTAAAATATTTGGCGGCTCGTCTATTAGCTTGCGTTTCTGTCCAATAGACATCATGTGTGGAAAGATTATCTAATATTCTCTGTGATGTTCCTGCGCTAATCAAGCTTGATATTCCTATTGCAAACAGATAGGCAATACCCCATTGCCGGCTCTGAATTGTATGTCCGTATTCGTGCATGTACAGCGGACTACTTATAACATAGTCGTCGAAATCCCCAGTAATTTCTCCTTGTATCCTCATATTGCAATAATTACCAAGAGTTATTCCCCAATTACTTTTTGCTTTTTCATCCGTAGCAAACGTAGCTCCACCGAAAAAATCAACTCTATCCACTTTTCCTGCAGCATTTCTTATTTGCGTAAATCCGTGTCCTCCAGTCTGTTGCAGTATTTCCCATGTATGACGTGTAAATCCTTGCCATATACCACGTAACCAATGATTCTCATCCAGATAAAAATTGCCGAGAAATATTTCGCCACCTCTTCCGGCGCCAGCCAATCCACTCTGGATTGCGCCACCAATTATACCAACCGCTCCAAGACCAACCATTCCAAATGCATAAGCCGTCATCACTGTTTGAATTCCTTGTCCTACAAGAGGTATTAATGGAGAGAACTGCCAAACACAACCCAATGCAAAACCGGTAACAGCGCCCTGAAAAAATGCGCCTACACAAGAAAGAAAGCTCTCGCCACGCATGGCATGAACCGCTGTATTTCCTATTGCAAATACACCAGCAACAATCACAGGAATAAGCCACCAAACCTCCCCACTCTCATCCGTATAAACCAGCGGATTGTTCAAACAGTAACTGTATCTGTTGAAATTTTGAGTAAAATCCGGCATTTGCACGTATGGGTCGGGCGAGAGGAAGCGACCGAGAATGGGGTCGTAGAGTCGGGCGTTCATGTTTATCAGCCCAAATTGAGGCAGGTGTTCGTGTCCGGTGAAGCCGCGCCCAAGAAATAGCGCCGGCGCAGTGTCGGGCGCATAAACCTGCTGGTTGGCAGGGTTTCGCTGACGACCCCAAGGGTCGAAACTGTATTCCGCCGTTTTGGTTCCGCTGCTGTTAGTCAGGGCAGTTATGCTGCCAAGATGGTCGCGATGTATGTAGTACAGCGTCCATGCTCCCGTGCCTGTGCGTATGTAAACCGCCGGAGCGTTGTATGCCGTGCCTCCAACATACAGCCTTTCCGTTGCCGTGCCGCTTGCAGGCACATCTTTTTCGTATATTCCGCCCAGATAATGACGGGTGTATTGCTGTACATTATTGAGGCTGATTTCCATTTTGTTACGTTCATGCCCCGGACCGTAGGTCAGATTTGTTTTGTAACTATTTTCTGCAATCGACGAAGGACGCGCGAAGCCCGTATATGACACATCTTGCTGTCGCATAGGCACTCCGCCGGCGGGGTTTCCGGTCTGTTTTGTTATGGCAAATGGCTTCCCCTGAATGTTGTATTCCAGAGTTCCGGCATCGGTTTTTGCTGTTATGTTTCCGTTATTGCCGTATGTTATTGCCGCCGTTGCCTGTCCGTAGCGGGTGTACGAGGTCAGCCGGTTAAGATTGTCGTAACCAAAGGTTTCGGTTATGTTTCGGGCATTGTCCTTGCGGCTGTTCATCACGCCCTTCAACGGGTCAAGGGAATAGATAAAATCCTGAATAACGGTCGAACTTTCTGCTGCTTTCATCTGTATTAGCGTCAAGGCGGCTCCCATCATCTCCTTCTCTTCGGGCGATATATTGGATAGAACATTATCCGCTGCGTTTAGTCGTCCAGCAAATACTCCTAAAAAGAAGAGTATCAATGCAATATTTCTTTTCAGCGTTTTCATAATTCTATTTTTTTACGTCATAATTCCTTTTTTTAAAGCACAAAAGTACAAATATTTTTTGAATTAAGCATTTTTTATTTTTCAATTAATTTATTTTCTGTTTCTTGACCGGGTTCATTTTCTTCTAATAATTCGCCTTCTTCTGAGATACCCAGTGCGTCAAAAATATTGTTCTTAATTTCATAATCACTTTGGCTACTGTCAAATTTCACACGTTTTAACTCCATAAATTTTCTGTTTTCATAATCTATCTTATAAAAAATATAATATGACTTTTCTGCAACCTGTATTATCGCTATATAGTTGTTAGAAAATATTATACTATGAATATAAGTATCGACAGGATCATCATCAAAATCCGCCACAACGAATGTGTTTTCAATTTTATCAGTTGCACAATTATAAAAAGATAAATATACAATTGATTGCAATCCATAGCATATTATGTATGTATTATTAAATTTTTTTACATACAACGGATAAACCTTTTTTGTATATGTCGTATAGGTATAGGTATTATGATCTGCATTATATCCTTCAAATTCTCCTTGCATTTTTTCTTTATTATTGTTGAAAAAATATTTTAAGGAGACATCATCAGGAAATGCATTAATATCAACTATTTTAAAATATTGCTTTTGCAATAAAACGCTACTGATTATCGAATCATTCTTTATTACTGGAAAATAATCTGTAAAACTTTTTTCATTTTGACAAGTTACAGTCGTATAATATAACACTGCCAATAATATAATAATTATTTTTTTCATCTTTATAAATTTTTTCTTACTTCGGTTATTGTGTATGGATTCTCTTTATATGTTCCATGTATCATATTCTTATTCCTATCTACTTCCAATAAATTAGTTTCTGATGTAGCCTTTGCCTGATTTATAAATTCACGTCCAGGATCATAAAACATATAATATTCTTTATCATATTTATATGTTTTACCTACAATAACCATATAATGAAACGTTGCCTTATTGTCATTATATGGATGGGGATAGTCATTGTCATAATGCACCCCTATCAATACCGGTTTTCCCAATTTTAAAATACTATCTATATACGCAACTGACCATATAAAATTTTGAATATTAACCTTTAAATCACTTTGTTTTTTCCAGTTTGAATTACTTATCAAAGTGGCAATATCTTCTTTCTGATTCAGGTTTGTTGTAACCCCAAATTGTTCAATCATAGTGAGAGCCGTATAATAACAGCAACTATTGGATTTACATGCTCTTGTATTACATATTTGCTGGTTTGTACATGAATCACAAGTTGTTAAAGTATCAGTACTACAAGTTTCCATGCAACATTTTTTTGTATTAGTAGAATCTTTCGGACAAGTCGTACATGCCGTTCCTCCGTTGCAGCAAGTCCCTGATGTTCCGCACCAATGGCAGGGTCGTCCGTTAATTTCCGATGAAAATTGGCTAATCCATCGTACATTTTCCAGCCGAATATCTCTAACATCCACTAATATACCAAGATAATGCATCCACGCCTTTAATTGTGTTTCGGAAAAAATATCGTGTCCCTTGCTTTGTGTTGCTTGTATTATTAACGATGGCTCTTCTTCGTCTTTTTCGTAACAGGCTATCACTAAATAGTTTTTATACGAAGATTCGCAAAACAGCGGTTTTTTCAGAGCATGAAAATTGCTTCTCAAATCAGCGACGTCCTTAACTACTACTTTTTGCAAATTTGTAAGAGATGCCTTGCGACTGTACAGCGCTACATTATATTCAGTACCGTCAAGTTTCTGTTTACCAGTATAAACACTATTACTCTGGAGTGTAATTTTGGGTAAAAATTCACCGTTTTTAATATTCTGTATTTTTTTAATTATATCGTC
>JAITIA010000221.1 GCA_031279695.1 Prevotellaceae bacterium
AATATGCCCCCGCAATATGGAACTCCGTATGGAGTTCCACCGCCTGTGATATTCGGATATTTCTATTGATATGAATGCCCTGACGGGCAAAAAAACAACACAATTGTAAACTACAGCCGGAATTTATTATAACTGCTTATTTATCAACACATATAGCAAACATGGAAAGGCTTTTATTCGTATGTTTGGAAGGTATAAAAGTGTGTAACAGGTAAAATGCAGTTGATTTTTGAATGTAGTTTATTGAATATGATGATATAAAAAATTGCCGACAGGCATTCAAATATAGTGTAGCGTTTGCTATATTCTTGCTTATGAAACTTCGCAAACTTCTAAGTATTACAAGAATAGAGTTGCTCGCAATTTGCGGGCTTATATCTGTAATACGGGTAATGCGAAGACCTCATAAGCGGATTTAAGTCCGCTTTTTTATTACTGTGAATCCATGCAAATAATCAGGCGGCACAATATTTCCGACGAAAAAATTGTTATATATATTGACAATGAGCGCTGTGATTATCTGAAAACAGCAAAGAGGAACAGAAACCTCTGAAAAAAACGGGCGAAATACTTCCCATGAAAAGCCATACGAGTAGAGGGAACAAATTTTGTCTGACAAAGGAAACAGACGTTAAATTAACAGGTTATGAGATTATCTTTATATCGTTGGAATTTTTGCAGAGACAAAGAAAAAACGGCAGATTCGACAAACATCCGACTGTCGGCAAGTATCTTTCTAAGTTTGAGAAACGTATCAGTATCGGAACGTTGCGAACAAAGGCGAAAAAGCCTTCGGGCAATCTGTTCATTGGGATTTTCGACTACCCCTATAGTAAATAATTGGAATACAAATCTTTTTAAACTGATATTGCTCAACGGCGGCGCAATGATTTTTACCGTTAAAATTGTATGCCTTTTATTGATGTCGATTCCGTGGGCAATAATAAATTTTGTATGGAATCTTGTTATATATTTTGTAGCCAGTGATTAATCAAAAGTTCCACAGAGAGAAAAAACGTATGTTTTACATATTTTTCGCAGGAGTTTGTTGGTTGTTTACATATTTTTCGCAGGAGTAATCAAGTAGATTTTTACACAAAAGGCGTTAAAATAGTGTCTGTCCATCAAGTCATCAAAATGACTGCGTAATCCAAGTCCTGCAGGGACGGCACATTAAATCAACGATTTTCACATTCTGTCCCCGACGGGACGGTTATCGCTGACGAGGCACCTGTTTTCAACCAACATTATTGTAAAAGACTTTAAGAGGCTATATTAAAAGACAATTTCAACAACAATGTTTACAAAGAAAACACAAGGACACAAAATTTACAATATTTCCAATCCAATCACCCTCCCTAAACCACATTTGTAAACAATCGCAAACAAAAACCCTCATGACACATTTGTAAATGAATTTGTTTCTGCATATTTATCCGATTATTGAAAATAAGATTTATTTTAAGACATAAAATTCATAATATCAATATATTATATGCAATTACATGAAGTGAATTTTAGATGATTTTACTGTGTTTTGCAAGGAATACAAATCAACTTGCTGATATTCAAGAAAAATCAATGTTTAAATCACTTATATTCAGTACGTAAACCCATGTTATATAAAGTAAATTTTAGATAACATTCCCCTACCCTATTATATTGATTTAAATATAATTATAGTTTTTTATCAAATATTTTTACAAGTGTAACAGATTGTGTTTTTCAATATCTTTTCCTGTTTTATCAGATGTGTGGCACAAATGTAAAAACGATATTTGTTAAATTTGTAAATACTTCGCATTTGCGAGAAACAAATTTTCTCTTTACATTTGTGGCGTTTTTTTGTAACATTTTTTTGATTTTTGATTTATAAAAATAAAGGAAAAGAGTATGGAAATGAAGGATATCATCGATAAATTGATGCGTTCAAAAAATTTGAACAATATTGAATTTGCCAAAAAAATTGGCATTCAAAGGTCGAATGTTAATCATTTTTTGAGCGGAAGAAACAATCCGGGATTAAATTTTTTTTTAAAAACACTGGATGCTTTTCCGGATATAAATGCAGAGTGGCTTTTGACGGGAAAGGGAAATATGTATAAAACAGGCAATAAGATGCCAAATATCGACCATGCCAGTAATACTGGAAATGCCGATAAACCCGGACAGCCTCAAAATACGCTCTCCCCTACCCTTTTTACGGAACTGCCTGATTCGGCGAATAATCAGCCGGAAAAACAGCCGACAGAGAAAAAGGAAACAATTGTTGCCGAAAAAGAAAAGAAAGTGGAAAAAGAGGTGGAAAATAAGAGTGGAAATATTTCATATCAGGCTGAAAACAAACCTGATAACCCACAAATTTCCGAAACCGTCAGTTCTCCAAAAATGGAAATTCCGGAAAAAAGAATCGAAACGGTAATAATTTTTAATTCCGACGGCACTTGTAAATCATATAAACTTCTTACTTAGTGTCGGTCAATAATGTCGGTCAATCAAAAGGGCTGAGCCGGAAAGTCCCGCAGGGACGACACTTTAATAACCGCTGGCTTTAGCCTGCGGACGGCGACTACCTCTACGTTCTCACCTGAAAGTCCCTGCGGGACTTTTGATTGCCATGACGTTCATTGCTTAGGGACGTGAAATAAATTTACCGGTATTTTTGCCCTGAAACAGAAATAACTTATTTATTTCACATCCCTTAATAATAGTCTAATAGATATTTTATCAATAGCACCTCAATCTTTTTTTCAACACTAAAAAGTAAAGATATAATTCATCACAAAATTCCACATCACGATGCAGAGCACGGCAATCAGTTTGGCGCAGTAGAAGTTGATGGTGGCGTCATCTACTTCCGCAAGGATATACTGTTTGAGTATTCGGCTGAAATTGATTGCGCATTTACCGTTGAGCAGCCATATTGTGAAGTTATTCAGTGCAAGCCCTATGAGCGATATTGTCAAAAAATACAGATATTGACGTACCACACGCGGGTCGGCGCTGGCGAAAGTCCACATACGGTTGAACAGGTAGTTTGACGTGGCGGCTAAGGAAAAGCCTAACGAGTTGGCTACGTATTTATTGATGCGCAGCAGCTCCTTACACAGATATGTTACGCCAAAATCGAGCGCCATTCCAGCGCAGCCTACTATCGCAAATTTGAGAAATTTTATTACAAACAGATTATTCATAGCGTATTGTGGCGATGGACGGTTGCCCGCACTATTGGTGGGGCAACATCGCCATTAATGGGTTTAATAATATTGACTGCATTGGCTATACTGCCTTTATAATCACTTTTCGACCTCGATAGAAGACGTTTTTCAAGTCGTTGAGCAGCATTTTTGCCTGATCGGAGCGTACTTCAAAGAAGGCTTCCTTTTGCATCAGGTCGATTTTGCCAATGCGCACGGAATTTCCGTATTCCATCTGGTTGATTAGTTCGATTATAACGTTGGGATAAACGCCGTCCTTTTTACCGGCATTGATATGGAGGCGTGTGTAGCCTTTTTCTGCTTTGCGGCTGCCTTTCTGCTCGTCGTTTGCTCTTTCGCTACGACGGTCTTTGCGGCTGCTTTTTTTGCGTTCGTCGGCTTCCGGACGGGCGGCTTTCAAGTCTTCGGCATCCTTATAATATGTTAGGAAGCGGTTAAATTCGAGCGACACAAAGCGGCGGATAAGATCCTCCTTGTCGAGCCATTCCAGTTTTTTGAAGATAGCCGGCAGGTAACTGTCGATTTCCGTATTGTCCACATCCACATGTTCCATGCGTTCAATAAGGCTAAACAGTTGTTTTTCGCAGATAGTCCGTCCGGTTGGCACGTCTTTATGTTCAAACTGACGGTTAATATTTTTTTCTATCTGTTTAAGTTTCGATTTGTCCTTCAATCCGGCAATGGCGATAGACACGCCGGTTTTGCCTGCTCTGCCCGTGCGACCGCTGCGGTGGTTGTAGGTTTCGATATCGTCGGGGAGGTTGTAGTTAATGATATGTGTCAGATTGCTGACGTCAAGACCGCGTGCCGCCACGTCGGTAGCCACCAGCAGTTTGATATTTCCCAGACGGAATTTCTGCATCACATAGTCGCGCTGAGCCTGCGAAAGGTCGCCGTGCAGGGCTTCGGCGTTGTAGCCGTCGCGTATCAGTTTTTCGGCTATTTCGCCTGTTTCGCGTTTGGTGCGGCAAAAGACTATGCCATAGATGCTCGGATTGTAATCGACAATGCGTTTCAGTGCATTGTACCGGTCTTTGCTGCTGACGGTGTAGCAGAGATGACGGACGTTTTCCGAGCCTGAGTTTTTTGTTCCTACAACGATTTCGACCGGCGAGTTCATGTATTTTTCTGCGATATTTGCAACGCGGTCGGGCATGGTTGCCGAGAAGAGCAGCGTTCTCCGTTCCTTTGGCACAACTTTGAGTATATCGTTGAGGCTGTCGATAAAGCCCATGTTGAGCATTTCGTCGGCTTCGTCGAGCACCACCGTGCGTACCTGTCCGAGATTGACTACGCGCCTGTTAATCAGGTCGAGCATTCGTCCGGGGGTTGCCACTATAAAGTGGACGCCGCGTGCTATTGCCGAAATTTGTTTTTCGATGCTTGCGCCTCCGTAAACCGGCACGATATGAATATCGGGCAGGTACTTCGAGAAGTCGTTCAAATCGTCTGTAATCTGGATACAGAGTTCTCTGGTCGGGCACAGTATAAGTCCCTGAACTTCTTTGCGCGAGGCGTCTGCTGCGCTGATAAGCGGCAACCCGAAGGCTGCGGTTTTGCCTGTTCCCGTTTGAGCAAGCGCAATAATATCCCTGTCCGATTCGAGCATCACCGGAATGACGCGCTCCTGTACGGGCATGGGAGTTTCAAACCCCAAGTCTTTTACTGCTTTGAGGATTTCGGGATCTAATCCCTGAATTTCAAAATTTGTCATATAAAAACATTATCTGTGGCTTTCATTTCTTATAGTATCGAAACGCCACCTGATTCAATACGGGGAAATGCAAACGCACTGTTTAAAAAATCGGCGCAAAGGTAAGACATTTATTTCGATATATGCAAATTATTTTTTAACAGCCTCATTGCCAGCGCTCAGTTGAGAGCAGGCAATGCTCAGTGATCAGTAGTCAGTGCTCAGTTTTTTTAGTTTTTTAGTGGTGAGTACCTCCATGTTTCTCCATGTCATTTTATCACACAGAGTTCCTCTGACAACTAAAAAATTTGTTACAACAAATTTTTTTAGTACTTTTGTGCCGATTATTTACATCAAATATTTAAGTTTAATTAGTTGGTTATAAGGAATATGAACAGAATATTATTGTTTGTTGCATTGCTTGTTACGGTTTACGGATGCACAAATTCGACAGAAAACAATCTGCTTTTTGAAAAAAGCAAGACGCACAAAACCATCAAATTTGATTTGACACAGGAACCTGTCAATATTCATGAAACCGGATTAATTCGGGATATGGATATTATTCATCTTGACTGTGAGGAGGTTTTCGACGAAATAAACAAAATAATCCCTATTTACTAATATATTCATTAAAATGATTGCTCTCGCACCGCCATATTTGCGGGCGGCTGTTTTGACGTTCAAAACAGGAGGACGGTGGCATAAACAATGCAGGATACAATAATATACAATAATATAAAGTACGACAGTACGGTTTTCGGAGCAACGTCGCTTGGTTATCACGGAACAGCCGGCATGTCGCTGCTGTCGACGCCTTTACCCGACCGAAGCGAACAGTATCTCAAAGACGCTGTTGCGGTTGGAGCGATGCTTGTTTATCTGCTTGTCATTCTGTTTGTTGTCAAGCGATACATTCTTGGCATGTACACGGCGGTGGTCAATTACCGGTTTGCCCTCAAACAGCACGAAGAAGGCGCGGGTTTGCTGCCCAAAAACGCCGGATTTTTGACCCTTTTCACAATATTGATATTTGCCATCCATTTTTCAATGCAAATGAAAATTGAAGAAAACTGGAGAAAAATTATGCTGTTTGCCGTATTTTGTGCAATATTTTTTATGCAAACCATTCTCATTAAACTTGTTGGCGGCATTGCAAAAACCCGCGAACTTTTTAGAGAAATCATCTTCAACCGGCGATGTTTTTTAAGCATCATCGGGGTACTCGTCTGTCCGAGCACACTGCTTGCCCTGCTGTACGACAACTGTTTACACCCGTATTTTCTCGGCGTATCGCTCATTCTTCTGGCAACGGTACTGCTGCTGATGCAAATCCGACTGCTGAACGTTCTGGCAAAAGCCGGAATTTCGTATTTATTCTGTTTTTTGTACCTTTGCGCCCTGGAATTTAGTCCATATTTATTGTTATTAATTGTTTTTTAAGATATTGCATAAAGAATATTCGTTGATAAAATGAGAAAAGTAAGAAAAATATTAGTTTCGCAACCGGAGCCGGCAGAGAAATCGCCATACGCCGATTTGATTACCAAATATAATGTTAAAATAGACTTTCGCCCATTTATACATGTCGAAGGCATTGCCCCGAAAGAATTTAGAAAACAGAAAATCGACATCCTGTCGCACAGCGCAGTAATATTCACCGCACGCACGGCTGTTGACCATTTTTTCAGCATCTGCTGCGAACTGAAAATCGTCGTTCCGGAAACGATGAAATACTTCTGCATGTCGGAAGCAATTGCTCTGTACATGCAAAAATATATTATCTACCGAAAAAGAAAAATATTTTATGGCGACGGCAGTCTTGCCTCTCTGCTTGCACTGACAACCAACAGCAAACATCGGGGCGACAAATACTTCCTCGTTCTTGCCGATTCCTACAAGCCCGAAATCCCCAAAACGCTGGAAAAGGCAAAATTGAAAATCTCGAGAGCAATACTCTACCGGACAGTCGCCGACAATATTTCGGACTTGAACCTGAAAGAATATGATATGATCTCGTTTTTTAGCCCGATGGATATCAAATCGTTGCAGGCAAATTTCCCCGAATATGCCCAGGGCGACACACTGTTTGCAACCTTCGGTCATGCAACGGCAAAAGCAGTAAAGGCAGCAAAATATATCCTCTCCCTCGAAGCCCCCAAACCCGAAATACCTTCGATGCCCAAAGCGCTCGACCTGTTTCTGAAAAACACAAATACCTGATGTCGAACAGGAAACTGCTAAATTCGGAACTTAAACGACTGACGCCGGAGGAATTTAAAACAACGGCAAAAAATCCCGTCGCCATGATACTCGACAATATTCGCAGTCAGCACAATATCGGCTCGGCATTCCGCACCGCCGACGCCTTCCGTCTGGAACGGATAGCGCTGTGCGGAATATCGTCAACGCCACCTTCGCCAGAAATCCACAAAACGGCTCTCGGCGCCGAAGATTCAATCGACTGGGAATATTTTGCAAATACCGAAGATGCTGTTAATCATCTGAAAATAAACCATTACATCCCCATAGCCATCGAACAGACGGAAAACAGTATCCCACTCGACAAATTTGTCCCCGACTACCGGCAAAAATATGCCCTTGTGTTTGGAAATGAGGTAAAAGGCGTCCGGCAAAGCGTTGTCGATTTGTGTACGCACAGCATCGAAATTCCGCAATTCGGCGTCAAACATTCGCTGAACGTATCGGTAAGTATGGGCATTGTGCTGTGGCATTTTTATGGACATCTGAAATCTGACCACTGAAGAAAATAAGGGTTTTGTTTCGATAATCTATTCAGTCTCAAATTCTATCAACATATCGTCCCGTCAGGAAAATTTCAAATTACCCTGCCTTTACCCCCCCAAACTTGCGTTTAAAAAATTTTTATTACCTTTGCGCCGTTTAAACAGCAACAGTATGTGTCGAAATACAAACTGAAACGTTACGGAAAAATTTGGCATAGAGTTTGTAGTGTAAACTTTATTGTTTTATATTTTTAATATTATGGTTATGAAAAAATTGTTTTTAGCATTAATTCTGTTGGTGGCAGTTGTTGCTAATGCCACCAAATCAGATGAATTGATTTCCAAAGTAAAGGAAGTAACCGTTTTCTTTTCGGGAGCGGAAATCGTTTGCGAAGCCACGGTCAATCTCGTTGGCGGAGTGAACGAAGTTACGGTGGGCGGTCTGAGTAATAGTATCGAAGTGAACAGCGTTCGCATTGCAACAAGCAACGGAACAATGGTTTCCTCGTTTGAATATCTGCACAAACCGGCTCAGCAAGACGCCGCCGTCAAACAAATGCAGGACTCGCTCGACGACTGTTTGGCAAGGCGCGAAAAAATCAGAAACGATCTCAGAGTTGAAACCGATTTTAAGCAGACCCTCAGCGCCATTGTCGCAAAAATCGGCTCAACCGACCAAGCCTCCGTCGATGGTTTTGTGAAAACAATCGAATACTACGAAAAAAAACTTAAAGAGACCGAAGATCTGATTTTTAAACAGAATATCCATGTCAAAAAACTCGAAAAAGAAATCGCTGAACGCACTAAGGCTATCAACCGCGAAAAAACCGGCAAAGGATTGACACAGGGTTTGTTGAAACTTTCGCTCTCGTCGCCCGCAACTGCCGCCTGCCGGCTGCAAATAACATATTATACGCCACTGGCTTCGTGGATTCCTTATCACGACGTTAGCGTTTCCGATATCAACAAACCGGTCAAAATCACCAGCAAGGCAAAAGTCTCGCAATCAACAGGAACCGATTGGAAACAGGTGGCGCTTAAACTTTCGACTTCCGTGCCTTCGTTTGGCAAAACAGCCCCTCTTTTCAACGCATGGATGCTACGCCAACAGCCCGACGAAGTGGTTGTAGTAAAAGAAGATATGAATATTCCTGCTCCTTCCATGCAAAATATCCTTGCCTATTCTGTTGCAAAAATCGTCGACGAGACTGAAATCGTACCACCGCCCCCAACCATGAACGAACATATTGAACTGGCTGACAATACAATGAATATCACTTATAATATCGACCTCCCCTATACCGTTGCCGGCAACGGAACGGTGCAAAATATCGAACTCATAACTCAGGAAATTGCTGCCGAATATAAACACTATTGCGCCCCAAAACTCGACCCGCAGGTCTATCTCATTGCCGACTTGCGCCAGTGGGAAAAACTGAATCTGCTCAACGGAATGGCTAATATCACCTACGACGGGACCTTTGTGGGTGAGACATTTATCAACGCCGCTTCCACCGGCGACGTGCTTTCGCTCACTCTGGGAGTGGACAGGCGCGTGGCTGTTAAACGGGAAAAAATTAACGAAATGACAGGCAAAAAAACTTTCGGCAACGACCTTAAACAGGAATTTTCTTATCGCCTGACTGTCAGAAACAATCAGAGTCGTCCAATCAAAATGGTGCTCAAAGACCAATACCCGATTTCGACCCTCAAACAGGTGGAAGTCGTCCTGCTAAAAGATATAACTCCCCCCGATTTCAATAAACCCGAATTGGGCGTGGTTACCTGGGAACAGGAAATTGGCGCCGGCGAGTTGAAAACCTACACTTTTGGCTACAGCGTAAAATATCCCAAAGACATGATTTTAAACCTTTAAACCCATAAATATTCCCCCGCTTAATGCCCTATTATATATTACAAAATCTAAACAAACGCAGATCTTTTTTGTTGAATAATCAACAATTGAAGAGATTTATTCAAAGAATGAAATATTTTATCTGTTATATCGTAATCACGCTTGCCTCAACGCATCTGACTGTGGCTCAAAATGCAGCCGACTCGCTGGCAATCGACTCGACCAAACGTGCGCTCAAGCCAATATCGCCCAATTTTAGTCTGAAATATGTGGGCGATACAGTTGTAGTCGACCAAGTTTACGACCAGAAACAAATCCGGAAAAGCATCCGCAAATATCCTGATTATAAGCGCTGGATGTTTATGTTTGAAAGTGGCGGAGGTATGCGGATTGCCCAAGAACCCATCAACCTCCCCGAAGCCCTAATCAAATACCGGAAAGGGCTCAAAGCAGGCTTCTGTCTGGGTGGTAGCGCATCCTATTTTATGAACCCAATCCTTGCTTTTGGCTTTAATTATTCTGTTTTCGATATGCGAAATCATACCGATTTTATGACATGGGAAGGCGCAGAAGGAACGGCTTTTGCCGGTAGCCGCAAAGATGATATCTACATTCATTTCTTTGGTCCGACACTGACAATAAGAACTATCCCCCGACGAAACAAACTCTACGCCTGGTACACTTTTATGATCGGTCATTCGATTTTTCGCGACGAAGTAACCATCAATTCTTCCGAATATGATTTTATTGGCAACAGTTTTGGCTTTGCCTCTTCCGTTGGCGTCGATTTTCTCTTGTCGAACAAATGTTCCGCAGGGCTGGTGCTACAAATGTCGGCGGGAGCAGTTAAAAATGTGCGACTGTTCGACTACGACGGCGGGAGTCAGGAAATAAACAATATCGACAACCTCTCGCGCGTCAGTCTTGCGCTGACTTTCAAAACTTTCAGATGATATGTTCCTGCATACTTCCGTCGAATTGCCCGATTATCCGTTCCGAATAACCTGCCGCGATACGCTTTTCTGGACTGGCTCGTGCTTCGCCGCAAACATAGGCAATATCATGAAAACCTTGCACTTCAAATGCGAGGTCAATCCCTTTGGCGCGCTCTATAATCCGCTCTCAATTCTCGATTCTCTGAATCTTCTCCTTCCGGAACATCAACTTACAAAGGACGACCTGTTTGAACATGGCGAATTATGGTCATCGTTTATGTTTCACAGCTCGTTTTCCGACCCCGACTGCAGCCGCGCACTCGAAAAAATGAACCGCCAACTATCTGTGGCAGCCCGCAATCTGTCCAACACGCAGTATATTTTCATCACTTTTGGCTCGGCATACGCCTATCGCCTCAAAACTTCGGGGGCAACGGTGGGCAACTGCCACAAATTGCCGGCTTCGCATTTCACTGTCGCACGCCTTGCGCCAACCGAAATTGTGGATGCATATTCCGAACTGATAACACGCATTGCCAAGCATTTACCTTATATCCGATTTGTCTTTACTCTCAGCCCTGTTAGGCATCCGAAATACGGAATGCACGGCAATCAGCTGAGCAAAGCCTGCCTGATGTTGGCTGTCGAACAACTCACCAAACTGTTCCCCGACAGATGTTTCTACTTTCCCGCCTACGAAATTGTTCTGGACGAACTCCGCGATTACCGTTTCTACGACAAAGACCTCTGTCATGTTTCCGAAACCGGTATCGAATATATTAAAAACAAATTTATTACGTCGATGATCTCGCCACAGGCTCACGAAATAATCAGAGAGATAGACCGCCTGAATCTTGCCCGTCAGCATCGACCTTTTCACGCAAATACCGCCGCCCACGCCAAATTTCTTGCCAACACCAACCGCAAAGAAGCCGAATTAAAGGCAAAATATCCCTACTTAGATTGGAATTGACCACACTTTGCGCTTTACGCCGCTCGCTTTGTTGTTATTTGTGCAGTTTACATGCTTTACGCCGCTTACTTTGTCGTTATTTTTGCAGTTTACATGCTTTGTTACGCTTACTTTGTCGTTATTTTTACAGTTTACATGCTTTGTTGCGCTTATTTTGTCGTTATTTTTGCAGTTTACATGCTTTGCGACGCTTACTTTGTTGTTATTTTTGCGGTTTACATGCTTTGCTGTGTTTACTTTGTCGTTATTTTTGTGATTTACACATTTTGTTATGTCTATTTTATTATTCCGAAAAGGCACAAACAAAGAACTTAGGAGTGATGAGTCGGATGGTAATTCATAATTCGTGTCCGTCCGAAAAACTCGAAAAAATGGTATATAGTGTTTGTCCGAAAACTCGAAAAAATGGCATATCTGCAAAGTCCCGCAGGGACGACACTTTATTAACCGGTGGCTTTAGCCTCCGGCAGCGACCCC
>JAITIA010000031.1 GCA_031279695.1 Prevotellaceae bacterium
GGAAAAGATTTGGACGAATACTGGCTTGACGGACAACTTATTCCTTATCATCTTATTGATATTGTGGACGCTGGATACAGGTATAATGTATTTGAATATAAGCGCGATTTTGGGCAAACATGCAGGGAGATTGAGAGTAGAGGCAAGCAAATTATCCTCTGCGGCGGCAGCGGAATGTATATCGACGCCGTTGTTAGCAACTACAACCTGCCGGCTGTTGCGCCCGATGAAAAACTGCGCGGAGAACTTGAACGGAAATCGCACAATGAACTGATAACCATTCTGTCGGAACTGAAACCCTTACACAACAAAACGGATATCGATACCAAAAAGAGAACAATCCGTGCCATCGAAATAGAATATTTTTGTAGGAATAACAATTGCAACAGCGGCAACGAATATCCCGCCGTAAATAATATCTGTTTTGAGGTGCGATTCGACAGAGAAACCCGTCGCCGCCGTATTTCCGAACGGCTGGAACAGCGTCTGAATAAGGGACTTATCGAAGAGGTCGAAACACTTGTGAAAAACGGACTGACATTCGACGATTTGATGTTCTACGGCTTGGAATACAAGTTTGTGGGCATGTATCTTCATGGAATGATAAGTCGCATTGAGATGAAAACCAAACTCGAAACGGCTATCCACCAGTTTGCTAAACGGCAAATGACTTGGTTTCGCGGCATGGAACGCAAAGGCACAACTATCCACGTTATCGATGGCAATATCAGCATGGAGAAAAAATTGAATTTTGTTTTGCAAAAAGCCTCAACATATATTGTATAGATTCAAATTTTATGAATTTAGGAGAGAATAAATTAATTGTCTCCGCAATTATCGTTTTGCCAAATCTTTGTAAAGTGTTTGCAGCAAGGCTTTTCCTTTCACAATGCGCAGACTGTCGTTGCCCGACGATTTGTTGCCGACAATGCTGTTGCTTTCGTTGTCGAATACCGAAACGCCGGTCGAATCAATAAATCCAAAGCCATTGTTGAATGCGTAAAATGCATATTTTGGGGCATTTGGCTCAAAAATATCCTTGCTAAACATAAATTCTCGACTATCGATATCCATTTGACCGAACAGCGTTGCCGCCAAATCGGTTTGGCAGGCAATGGTTTCTATTCGTTTGGGCTCTTTCACTGCGCCGCCAATCCAGAGCATGGGAATATGAAAGCGGTCGGGTTCATGGTTTTGCAGGCTTGCCGGATAGCCGAACCCATGGTCGGAAACAAAAATCACAAGCAGATTTTCCCAAACGGGAGTCTGTTTCAGGCTGTCGATAAACTGTCCGATGCAGTGGTCGGTGAATGCCACGGAGTTAAGATAGGGATTGTTGATTTTTTTAAACGGCACCTCAAAAGGCTCGTGGCTGCTCAGGGTCAGAAAAACGCTCAGTTGCGGCGATTTGCGCCCGCCTTCAACAAGCGATTTATAGATATATTGAAATGTAATATCGTCATTTACACCCCATCTGTTCAATCTGTCGCTAATTGGAAAATTGGAAATGGAAACAACCGGAGAATAGCCTGCCGAAAAGAAATAACTCTGCATGTTTGCAAAATTTATATCGCCGCCATACAAAACGTCGGCAAGGTAGCCTTTGGCGACAAGGGTTTTGGAAATCGACGGAAGTGATTGTGTTTTTGCAGGATATTTCATTATCGACGTGGTTGGCTGCCCCAAATATCCGCTCAGCACGGCAACAATTCCCCTATCGGTACGGAACGAATTGGCATACATGTTTGTAAACAGTATTCCTTCGTTGCTCAAACGGTTGAGATTTGGAGTTACCTCCGGCTCGCCGCCGGTAACCGCCACTGCTCCGGCGGCAAAACTTTCGAGCATAACAATCAGTATATCGGGACGTTTTGTTTTCAGCAGTTCCGGTTTGGCATCCGTTTTGCAAACATTTTGCATCGTTATGGTCGAGAAGATTTTTTCCCTTTCGTTTTCCGGAAAAAAGTTAAACTGCGAATCGAAATTTTCCTGATCGACTATCGACGCCATCAGTGCGAATACGGGATTGATTGCGGCATGATTCAGAAAGCGTTCATTGCTGAAATACACCATTCCCACGTTTGCTGTCGAGGCGCTTACGCTGCCGCGAACAGGCAAAAAAAGCGTGCATCCTGCAACAATACAAACAAGATTTGTGGCAACCCTATTAGTGGCGGGCTTGTTGGGCAGCAAGGGAACTGCAAGAGTAGCAAATAGTTTGTAGATGGCAAAGGCATATATTACAAATATCAGAAATTGCAGGACAACCACAATGCTCGAAACGCTTGCCAGAGCTGCGGAAGGCGATTTGGCGTAGAATAGCACCGAAGCGTCGATACGGAAACCCCAATATTCGTAAAGCGCTGTATCGACGGTAAATATGGAAGCAATTATTAGCGCTGTTATTCCAAAATATATTTTCAGCACGTTTTTGAGCCATTTGCCCGCAATCCACGCCGAAACAAGGCTTATCAGAAACGGTATAATTGTCAGATAACCAGCCACCGAACAGTCGAGCCGCGAGCCAAAAAATATTGCGCCAAGCCAATCGCCCAATGTATATCCCGATTTCAGAGCGCCATTGTAAGCCATAAATACGGGTTTTTGCACTGCAAATATCGGTAAATATATTGCAAATACCGAAACTATAAACAGCAGTCGTTTTCTCATGATACAGAACTATATAGTATAATCGCCTCTTTCAATAAAGTTTGTCGTATCGCTGTTTCGACATTTTACATAATAAGCGTTTACATGTTGTTTTACAGACAATTTCACGCCGTTCAACCGTTCAGTCGGGAATATAAAAAATCGTACATATTTTCAAACGTTGTAATGGCGTTCACTTCCTGCGCCTGAATTTTCACGCCGAACAATCCTTCAATCAGAGCAACCATATCGACCAGCCCGAGACTGTCGAGGTCGAGGGTTTCCTTAATATTGGCATCGGGAACGATGCTCGAAATTTCTACTTCAAATTCTGACGACAACGCTTCGTTTGCCTTGCTAATCAATTCGTTTCTGTTCATTGCTTTTATTGTTTTATATTTTTTACTATCAGTGTTGAGTTTGTTCCGCCAAAGCCAAACGAATTTGACAGGAAAATGTCGAACTGTTTATCGATTCTTTTTGACGGGATATTCAGTTTTGCCGAATCTTCATCGGGATGTTCAAAGTTCAGATTTGGAGCAACAAAGCCGTGTTTCATCATCAGCATCGAGTAGATTATTTCGCTCGCTCCCGCCATCCACATTTCGTGTCCGGTCATCGACTTGGTGGAGGTAACCTCCGGTTTACAGTTGCCAAAAACGTCGGCAATGGCTTTGGCTTCGTTTCTGTCGCCCACCGGCGTCGATGTTGCGTGAGCATTAACATAGCCGATTGTGCGAATATCGAAGCCCGATTCTCTGATTGCCATTTTCAATGAACGGCTTGGACCATCGACATTTGGGACGGAAATATGGTCGCCGTTCGACGAAAAGCCGTAGCCACAGATTTCTGCCAGAATTGGCGCTCCGCGTTTCACTGCCGATTCGTAATTTTCGATAATTACCGTTGCCGCGCCTCCGCCGGGCACTAATCCGTCGCGGTCGCGGTCGAAAGGTCGCGAGGCTTTTGCCGGTTCGTTTTCGCGCACCGAAAAGGCGCTGATTCCGTCGAAACTGCCTGTTGCATACGGGTTTACTTCCTGAGCGCCGCCGCACACTATGCAATCCTGCAAACCCCATTGAATGAGCAGATACCCCAGCCCTATGGCGTGCGAACCGCTGGCGCAAGCGCCTGAAATGGTGAGATTTATGCCTTTAAGTTTGAAAATACACGACAGGTTCATTGTTACCGTCGAGTTCATCGACTGAAATATTCCGCCTGAGCCAATCATGGTCGTATCCCGTTTTTCGCGCATGGTATCAATGCTTTTCATCACGGCTTCGGCGGTGCTGTCGTTTCCGTAGAGCAACCCTACTTCGCTGGCGGCGAGGTGGTCGTTGTCGATGCCTGCATTTTTGAGGGCTTCGGCGGTGGCAAGGTATGCATAATGACATTGTTCGGGCATGTAAACCCGTTGATTTCGCCCAAGAACGCCTTTGAGATCAGGCTTTTCTAATTTTGCTGTCAGCCCCGAGCGGAAGCCCAGTTCCTTGCGTACGGGGTCGAAAATTATACCCGACTTCCCTTCGTACAGCGATTTAAGTGTTTCATCAAGATTTTGTCCGAGACAGGAATATATTCCCATGCCTGTAATCACAACTCTTCGTTTCATTCTTTATTCACAATTTTGCAGTAAATCGTCAAGCGTTTTATGAATTTTGTTTCTCAAACTGCCTGTCTCATTCAATTTATTTTGTTTTAAAAGTTTGACGTATCGAGCCTGCCGCAGGTAGTTTTTCCATTTTTTTGAATAGAGAATAGCAAAAACGTAAAGAAAAGGCAAACAAACCATTCCGATAAGCGTTGCCACTACCGAGCCAAAAACTGCCAGCCCCAGAATCATTATTATGATATTTGTCAGCGGAATACCGGCTAAAACGGGTACGGCAATTTTAAACGAGCCATGCAGCATAATGTCGCTGATTTTATTATTTATGAGTTTGGGCGGCAAAAACACAATAATATTGGCGAGGTAAGCAGTCAAATAAAACGGAAATATCAGTATGAATAACAGAATTTTAGATTTAAGACCAACGGCATTTATTTTCATATCGAAAAAGCGGTCGTCGATTTGCATCTCTTTCAATTTTTCGATAAGGATACGTGTTTGGTTGTAAACTTCCGCAATTGCCGGTTCGTTTGTTGCCTTCGCCAATTCCAAATTCCTGACCAACAGCCTGTCTGCCTCAAGTTTATCGGCAATACTATCGGGGTTGAAACCATGTTTTTCGGCATATTTTATTCCATAAGTATTTCGCAGAAAATCGATTGCATCATAATTATCCAAATCGGTAATATCGAGCATCATATCAGAAATTGCCTTTCTGACAACCGTGTTAAGCTCCTTGATTGTAGTTCTCGGTTTGAGTTGATACTGTTCATAGTACGGAGAAACGGCAATTGGTTTACCAAACTTGATAAGAACATCTTCCTGCTCGTCGAAATAGTCGGAATAATGGTTGCACGAGGGGAGAATGAACATTTCCTGCTTGAACTCACTTTTTTCTATTGCTTTGAAAATGAGTTTCAAATAGCCGGAAGTGAATTTGCCCAACCAGCGTTTGTTCTGATGTCCCGCTTCGGGATAGATAATAACCGTCCCATTGACAATCAGTTCGTCGGCGGCTTCGTCAAAAGCGTGGGCATTTTTAGATAGATTTTCGATACCGTACGACAGTCGAAAAGCTGGAAGCAGCCCCAGCCAATACATTATCATTCCAAGATAAGGTATCTCGAAAGCATCGGCGCGGGTTATCGCCCTCCATTTCCGCTCTTTCCGCGAATTGATTGCAAAAAACATTGCCAAAGCATCGTTCAGACTGTTCTGATGGTCGGAAACTATAAGCAACGGACAATCCTGCGGAATATTTTCTCTGCCAAGATACACCGCCTTGCGATAATAATGACAGTTATGCATGATTCTCACATACATCCTGAATAATCTGTACCCGATTCCGGGTTTACCTCCTTTGGAGATTTTTACACCTTTTTCTTTCATATAATCACGATTCCAAAGTTACAAAAAACCCCGCAAAATTAACATGAAAACTTTAAACCTGCAAAAAGTTTTCATCAAAAATATGGAATAATTCTTCTAATATCCTTATAATAAGGAAAATATGGCAGTGCATTTTTTTTAACATCACACGACTTTGGAGATGCTTACAACCGGTTTTAACTTTCTTTTTGCACAATTATTGCCCGTTTTGCGAATGAAAATTTGCGGAAAATTGCAGTTCCGACAAAAACACAACCGTTCATTTTGTCAAATAAATAAAAACCCGTACCTTTGCGGCGAATTTTTAAGGCAATATACAAATGGAAACGCGACCGAAAAAACTGCCAACAGGCATACAGACCTTCGATGAAATACGCGAAGGAAATTATATTTATGTTGATAAAACCCAATATTTGGTGCAGCTAATCGACAGTGGAAAATTATATTTTCTTGCCCGCCCGCGACGTTTCGGCAAATCGCTGACGGTATCGACGTTCGACGCAATGTTTTCCGGCAAAAAAGAACTGTTCAAAGGGCTTTATGCCGAAGAATTTATGAACCGCGCAGACTATCGTCCTTCGCCGGTAATTCACCTCGACATGAGCGATGTAACGACAAATGAAGGAATTGATGTTCTGAAAATGACAATCAAGCTGCGTGTCGTCGAAATTGCCGAAAAATATGGCGTCGATATTCCCGAAGCCTATCCTCCGGGCGAGGCATTACGTCGATTGATAAAAAAAGTTGCCGAACAGCATGGCAGAGTTGTAATTCTTGTTGATGAGTACGATAAGCCCTACACCGATTTCTACACCGACCACCAGAGGGCAGAAAAAATTCGCGACGTTCTGCGGGATTTTTATTCCCGCATCAAGGCAAACGACCAGTACGTACGTTTTGTGTTTCTTACCGGCATTGCAAAGTTTGCCAAATTTGGCGTGTTTTCAACGCTGAATAATATAACGGACATTTCGATGAAT
>JAITIA010000237.1 GCA_031279695.1 Prevotellaceae bacterium
TGGCAAAGTCCCTCAAAAGATTGCTGACAGCATTCTCTCCATTCCAAAACAATTAAAAGAACATTATTTGGAATACAGTCAAAAAAAATGCAAAAAAGATAGTGCTTGTGCATTAGAAATCTACTTTAAAATCAGTCGAATCAATTCATCGATTGCCTTTTCCTGCGGGATATTTTTTTTGATAGCATCTTTTCCTTTGTAGAGCGTTATTTTTCCCGGACCTGCGCCGACGTAGCCGTAATCGGCGTCCGCCATTTCGCCGGGACCATTTACTATACAGCCCATTACGCCTATTTTAAGGCTGCTGAGTTCCTGTGTTGCATTTTTGATATTTTGCAGGGTTGTTTTCAAGTCGAACAAAGTTCGTCCACAGCCCGGACAGGCAATGTATTCTGTTCTTGTGTATCGGTTTCTTGACGCCTGTAATATTCTGAAACTCAAATCGGAAAGCAGTTTTGGAGCATTTTTTGCCGAAATCATTATTCCGCTGCCAAAACCGTCGATTAACAGCGTCCCGAGATCCGCCGCCGCCATCAACTGCAACTTGTCGAAATCGGATTCGTCATATTTTCTGTGTATTATAACGGGATTGCTAATGCCTTCCATTTCAAGTTTCAAAAAACAGGCTCGGAGTTCGGCTATTCCGTTGATATTTGCCGTTTTCAGCATCAGAATCAAGTCTCGGTTATTGCCCAGCCATTCGATAAATGACTTGTCCGACAGTTGTTGGTAATCACAAAATATCAGGCTATTAGTGTCGATAAATTTTGGACTATCGCCTTCTGCTGCCACCGCCACCGCCGACAAGCCGGCATAAATACAGTCGGGCAGAGGCTTGACTGTCGAATTTGGATTATCTAACTCAAATCCAAGACTTTCAATGTCCTGTTTGTATATTGGATTCAGCGCCGACAAATCGGCAATTACCGTAACGGGATTGTTGCCGCCAATGTTTTCAACCGAATGCGTACAGCGTTTGGTGTAAGTATATGGATTAAAGTTTTTTGTATCGATTTTTTGTATCGACGAATGATTTTCGCGTCCTTCAAAGTAACGTACAAGGTTTCGTGCCACAGGAATTTCATTTTCAGGCGCTTCGGTGAGCGAAACGCGGACAGTGTCGCCCAGCCCGTCGGCAAGCAAAGCGCCAATTCCCACAGCCGATTTTATCCGTCCGTCTTCGCCGTCGCCGGCTTCCGTAACTCCCAAATGCAGAGGATAATACATTTCTTCGGCATTCATTGTTGCAACCAAAAGCCGGTAGGCGTAAACCATTACGCGGGTATTGCTGGCTTTCATCGAAACTACCACATTATGAAACGATTCATCTCTGCAAATTCGCAAAAATTCCATTGCCGACTCAACCATGCCTTCGGGAGTGTCGCCATATCGCGACATTATCCGTCCCGAAAGCGAGCCGTGATTTGAGCCGATCCGCAGCGCCGTACCATGCTGTTTGCAGATATTCAGCAGAGTAACAAATCGTGTCCGCAATTTTTGCAAATCCGCATCCCAGTTGTATTCAACGCCTTGCAGTATAGCCTGTTGGTCGGTAAAATTGCCCGGATTAATTCTGATTTTCTCCACGTTTTTTGCCGCCGTTTCAGCCGCATCGGGGCTAAAATGAATATCGGCAACGAGCGGAACGCTGCAACCCGCTTTTCTGAGCCGTTGCCGAATTTTGCCCAGAGCCTCGGCTTCCCGAACATTGGGAGCAGTAATTCGCACAAGTTCAGCGCCTGCGTCGGCAAGTTTAATGCACTCCGACACAGTCGCTTCGATGTCTGACGTGGGCGTTGTTACCATTGTTTGTATTCTGATTGGATTATTGCCTCCGATTCCGATATTGCCAACGCAAACTTCGCAGGTCTTTCGTCTTGAAAATGAGAACAAATCCTTACAGTATGCGCTGTCAATTTCGATATTTTTCCTGTCCATTACAATATTTTTTTATGTTTGATCTTAATGTTTTGATTGATTCTTTCAGTTTTTTGATTGATGGAAGCAGTTCTTTGTCAGCCTGTTCAATCTGATTCAGGATTTTTGCCGCTTCCATCAGTTTTTCGTCGGCTTCCAGCAATTTATGCGTCGATTGTTGTGGATTTTTGATTGAACTGTTATATAAAGTGCTTGCCTGATTGTATATATCAACGGCGCTGTTGTACTGTTCCACTTTTTCGTTGCCTGCAATCGACGCTATAACTCTTTTATTTGCAGCAATATGTCTTTCTATTGACGGATTGTCGCCGTCCATTGCGGCAATGCGTCGGTTGGCTGCCAACAAGCGGTTTTTTTCGCTCATTTTCAGGATAATGGCTATTGTATCGGGATAACTGAAAAAGCGTGAGGTAATTGAATCTGCGCTTTTTTTGCCGTAAAATTCACGGTGATTGACAGGGAAAAACGAAAACTGCCAAACAGGGTCGAAAGGCATGTGCGTCCGAATTATTTGTTCCGGCTCGACGAGAAACCACTTGTCGTTAAACTTTTTACGATATTTACCGTCCGCCACAAAACCAGCCGACCATGTAGGGTCGATAATTTTCCATTTGCCGGCAATTTTCACGGCACACCAGGCATGGGATATTTCGTCGATTTTTTCATTTTGTCGGGTATATCCGCTGATTTCCAGCACTTCAATTCCAAATTTTGCCGCAATTGCCCGCATCGTTTTTGTATATCCCGAACAGACAGCCTTGCGGGTTTTCAATGTTTTGTTTATCAGGTCGTTTTCGCTTTTATAGGTCGGATTAAGTTTGACAGAAGCAAGGTCGTAGGAAATATGCTGAGCGACCCAACTGTATGCAGCCCTGAGTTTTGCAGCGTCCGACCGGCAGTGTTTGCCAATATATCCGGCAATATTTTCAACCGAAGTGGACGCCGGACAGATGCGCATAAGCGAATCAACCTGCCTGTACGACTGCGCCGCAGGCACAAGCGAGGCAGACAGATATGTTATCAAGGTAATTAAAAGGCGTTTACGTGCCTGCATAATGAATAATGCTGCGGACAAACAAAAAGAGTATAAAAATCGGGCTTCCCCGACAGGGAGGAAGCCTGATTTTAGATAATTTTCACTGTTCAAATGACTTTCATGTCCGACAAAACGTTGTTCATACCGCGCACTGCCTCAGCGCTTTTGGCGAACGCCGCCTGTTCTGTGCCGTCCAGTTTATATTCGACAATTTTTTCGACTCCCGATTTTCCCAGCACAACGGGAACGCCAATGGCAATGTCCTTCTGACCGTATTCGCCATTGAGAGCAACGCTGCAAGGCAAAACCCTTTTCTGGTCGCGCATAACGGATTCCACCAGCGAAGCGCAGGCTGCCCCCGGCGCGTACCATGCCGATGTGCCAAGGAGTTTGGTAAGAGTTGCGCCGCCAACCATTGTATCGGCAACCACCTTATCCTGTGCCTCTTTCGACAGGAGTTCGGAAACGGGAATACCGTTGTATGTTGCAAAACGAATGAGCGGAATCATTGTTGTATCGCCATGACCGCCAATAACAAAACCATTGATTTCGCTTGCCGGCACGTTCAACGCCTTGCTCAAATAATATTTGAAACGAGAGCTGTCGAGCGCTCCGCCCATACCTATAACCCTGTTTGCCTGCAACTTGCATGCTTTGAGAACAAGATGAGTCATTGTGTCCATCGGATTGCTGATAACAACAATAATTGCCTCGGGCGAATATTGCAAGATATTGTCGGTTACCGACTTCACTATATTTGCATTTGTTCCGATTAAATCTTCGCGCGTCATTCCGGGTTTGCGCGGAATGCCGGAGGTAATGACCACAAGGTCGGAGTTGGCGGTTGCCGTGTAATCGTTTGTAACACCGCATATTCGGGTATTAAATTCGCGCAACGCCGCCGTTTGCATAATATCCATTGCCTTGCCTTCGGCAATGCCTTCCTTGATGTCGAGTAATACAACCTCATCGGCTAATTCTCTTGAAATCATAACGTCAGCACATGTAGCTCCTACATTGCCTGCTCCAATAACTGTAATTTTTGACATTTTTGTATCTATTTAAGATTATTTATTTTAAAATTTTGGGCGCAAAGGTATAATTTTTTTTTCATCTAAAAAACTTTTTTTTTGAATTATCATTGTGTGAGGAGATTATATAGGTGAAATTTTTGATTTACGATTTTTGATTTACGATTTATCCTGCGGCGGCGGATGTGTTTCTCTGTGTTTCTCTGTGTTTCTCTGTGTAATTTTATAACACAGAGTTTCACGGAGATTACACAGAGTTTCACGGAGAGTGCCGGACGCAATCTCCGGCTCGGAGAGGCTGTGCATCGTTCGGTTTATAGTGAAGGCTGCTTATTTGCCTGTTGTGGGATTGCACCACCAATTGTATGAACTGTGATTTTTGTAATTGTTTGTGTATCTTGTGTTTGAGAATTAGGGGATTACGTCGGCAAATCTTATCCCTGTAAAAAAATGACCACATAAAAATCTCGAAAATTGATAGAATATTACCATCCAACAAAAAAACAGCCGAACTTAAAACGCTTTGTTTCTGCAAAATCAGCCAATATTTTTTGTGTATAAAAAATATTTTGTATATTTGCGCTTTATTTTTGAAGAACAGTTAAATTAATGCACAATGAAAACAGGAAAACATTGTTGGCTGAATAAATATTTTATTTGCCTGATATTTGGATTTTTATTTGGATTGTCGAGCACCTCGTTGCTTGGGCAATATACCACGCAGGGAAAGGATTTCTGGCTCTCGTTTGGCAGTAATAATAATGAGGATATAGATTCGCTTGCCCTTCAAATACGTGTTGTTACCCTGCAGGCTACAAGCGTTACATTCTCGTTTACCGAAACGGGAAAAGATACAACAATAAATTTGCCGGCAAATACGGTCTATACAAAAAATTTGGACATGGCTGAAAAAGAGGCGACTTATGCTATAGGTACAAGAAAAACCTCCAAATCAATACACATACAGTCGTCGGCAAATATTGCTGTGTATGCCATCAATCTATCGCAAGCCACAAGCGACGCCACAATCGTATTACCAACCAATTCTTTGAACCGTTCTTATTTTCACATCTCATACATCCTGCCCACCCCCGGCGGACTGGATGGCTATCTGGCAATTGCAACAGAAAACAATACCGAAATATACGACAATGGAGTTTTGCGTGCAACCCTAAATCGTGGCGAGGTATATGCTCGGTATGCAAGCAACGATATGACAGGCAGAAATATTACATCCAACCATCCGATAGCGTTTTTCAATGCAAATATTTGCGTATATGTACCCGAAAACATAAAAGCCTGCGACTGTCTTTATGAACAATTGTTTCCCACAGCCTTATGGGGAAAACGCTTTATGGTTCCGCTCACCATACGAGGCAAAGAGCGCGTTAGAGTGGTGGCGTCGCAAGATGCTACAACCATCACTCATATTGGCGGTTATGTAACCGACGGCTCGCTAAATCTGAATGCCGGCGATTTTGTTGAACTGGAAATCGACATGGCATACGACGATGGCTGTTATATTGAGGCAAACAAACCGATAGCCGTAACCTCCTATCTTACAAGTCTGGACTACCACGCCTACTACAATATGGGCGATCCGGCGATGGCTTGGATTCCCTCTGTGGAACAATCAACTACCGAACTCATAATTGCCCCCTTTATTGCCGCAGGCTTTTCGATACTTAAAGAACATTATGCCATGATTGTTGTGCCTCAAACAGCAAAATCCCAAACCGAAATGAAAATCGGCAATGGCAGTTTCACGCCTCTCGCCGGCGGTTTCTGGACAGACCATCCTTCCGGTTATTCGTACTATACCATGCCATTGGACGACAATGGCTACACATACCGAAATCCGAACGGACTGACAATACTTGGCTTTGGTTTTGGCAACTACGAATCGTACTATTACCTTGCAGGCTCGTCGTTGCGCAAACTCGATGCGTTCTTTTATGTCAATGAAATATATTATCAAAATCTTGAAACCGAAATGTTCTGTCCGGGAAATTTCGACGTCAGAGCAGAAATAAAATATAGTCTCGACGCCTCGGCAGGACGGGTGAAATGGTTTATCGACGGAATTGAAGAAACGGCGGCAAGAGACCAGATAACATGGTCGAAATCACTCAGTAGCGGCGAACACACAATAACAATGGCGGCAAGGGATGAACATGGATACAGCGATACCGTCAAAGGAACTATTATTGTGGTTCCTAAACTGACAGGAGGCGATGTGGCAGGTAATCAGAAAATATGCTACAACACTGCGCCCGACTTGCTTACGGCCTCATTGCCAACAGGCGGAACAGGAAAATATTGGTATATCTGGCAAATTTCCACCGATTCGCTTACATGGACCGACCTTGCCGGCGCAACCGAACAAAATCACTCATATACCAACGCATTGATTGATACCGTCTTTTTCCGCCGCAAAACCTCCGATTCGTGCAGCGAAGCATACTCTAATGCTATAAAAATCATGCCTGTGCCCCCGCTCGAAGCCGGACAAATAGCCGCCGACCGAACTGTGTGCTACAACTCTGTACCCGACGAGTTTACCGGAACAACGCCAATTGGCGGAACGGGAACATATTCATATCAATGGCAATGGTCGGCGGACAATGTAAACTGGACAGACATTGGCGGGGCTAACGAATTGAATTATTTGTCGGATGCACTGTCCGAATTGAGATATTTCCGCCGTCAGACCTCGGACGCGAAATGCGGAACACGCCTCTCGAACATCATCACAGTAAACATATTACCCTCGATAGTGGCTGGAACAATATCGGACGATACCACAATTTGTCGCAACACCGTTCCCGCACAGTTTACAGGAACGGCATCGACCGACGGCACAGGCGTATATGTCTATCAATGGCAACAATCGACCGACGGCGACAATTGGACGGATATTGACAATGCTACGGAACAGGATTTTATGCCGACCGACAGCCTGAACACAATCACATATTTCCGCCGTCAAACCAGCGGACCCGAATGTGTCCCTGTATGGTCGAACACTATAACTGTTGATATTCATCCCGAAACGGAGATTTTGCCGGAAACTTTGCCACCGTTCCGCTCAAATACGGAATATTTTCAAACGCTGACCGCCAACGCCGTATTACCGCAGTTTTCATCGCCCGACCTTCCCGACGGGCTGTATCTGACCCAATCGGGCGAACTGTCTGGTTTGCTGGATATAAAAGGCAATGCAACTCTGCCGTTTACCGTTTTTGTTGAAGATAAACATGGATGTATTGTCTCGCGCAACTACATTCTCCTGTCCGAAGTAGCGCCACCTCAAATATTTACACCAAACGGCGACGGAATAAACGACGTCTTCATGTCGGGCTACAAAATCATTGTATTCGACAGGCTTGGCGTAGAAATATATAAGAGCGACAATGGCTGGGATGGCACATACAAAGGCAAAACCGTTCCTTCCGACATCTATTTCTACAAACTGATATATAACAGAGAGGGTAAAACCTTTACCATAACAGGATATGTGGGCGTAGAACAATGAGTTAGATGAATTTCAGGACTTTGTCGATTAGTATTTAGTGTCTGTCCGAAAACTCGAAAAAAATGACATATCTGCAAAGTCCCGCAGGGACGACACTTTATTAACCGCTGGCTTTAGCCTCCGGCAGCGACCCCGCCACGGCTGTTGGGACAAG
>JAITIA010000065.1 GCA_031279695.1 Prevotellaceae bacterium
GCCGTTTACGATTCTTTGCTGTTTTTTCATATAAGCAAATTGCCTGATCATTTTTATATTGTATTCAATCTTAAAACAGGTAAGGAGTTGGGCTATTTCTGTCCAAAAGGGCATGGTCCAAATGAACTGAGAAACTTGTCTCCGATTTATCGTTTATACATGGACAGCGGAGATTTAAAGACCTTTCTTGCTGCGCCTGATAATTTCAAACTTGTGGAATGGAACATATCCAAATCAATAGAAACAGGCAAAACCGTATGGGATTTTATTCCGTACGATTGGAGAAAAGACCACGAAATGGAATTTCCTCATTCATTTATTTTTAAATTGAATGACAGGGAGTTTGTGGGTAATATTAAGTCGCTGTGTCTAAATCTGGACGAAAATTGTACAAAAGCGACATTGCTCTCGTTAGAGAAACGCACCATACACACAAACACACGGTTAATGGAATATACCATTTACAAAAAAATGCTCAACCGCTCAGATTCTTATCGATTTTTTGATGCACATACTTGTACAAAGTCCGATGGCAGTAAAATTGTTCAATTTATGACACATTTATGGCAAATTAATGTTGTTAATCTTGAAACCGGAGAAATTGCAGGGTATAGAAAAAGACATACGCCTGATTATGCGTATTTGTCGAATTTCCCTGATGTTTATGAAAAACTTCCATATTATTTTATAAGCGGAGCGGTAGTGAATGACCACTATATTTTCATAAAAAACAAAAATGGCACAACGCTGGAAGATGAAAATGGTAATTGTATTGTGTATGTATTTGACTGGAACTGCAATCTAATCAAAAAATTAAAACTTGGCGACGATATGAACAGCACATCGATTTTTCTTGACAAGGTTAATAATCTGCTTTATACATACCATTGGGAGAATGAAAAGATTTTCTGCTATGATTTAAATTCTGTTGGACTGTAAGGAAAACTTGATATGAAACATTACATTTTTTACATTTTAGCAATATTCGCAGCAGTTTCATGTGCCGAAAAAGTAACTGACAGCGAAATTTTTAACGGAGAAATCAAAATTATTGACGACACTGTTAAATCCATAGTAGAAATGCAGGGTAAAGAAATTATTATGGATGGCATTACTTATGGTTGGCCAGCCGTTTACGATTCTTTGATGTTCTTTTGTAATTACAAATTGCCCAACCATTTTTATATCGTCTTTAATTTGAAAACAGGCAAAGAGTTGGGCTATTTCTGTCACAAAGGGCAGGGTCCGGGCGAGGTAAGGAGCATATTTAATATAAGGCAATTTTATAGGGAAAATGGAGATTTAAAAACTCTTTTTGCTGCTTCTATGAATTTCAAATTTGTGGAATGGAATATCTCCAAATCCATCGAAACAGGTAAAACCGTATGTGAATTTATTCCATACGAATGGAGAAAAGATCATGATAAGGAATTTCCTCATTCACATATAATACGATTGAATGATAAGGAATTTGTGGGGGATGTTCTGTCTATTTGTCTGAACTGGGATGATGGCTGTACAAAATCTACATTGTTCTCTTTCGAGAAACGTACTATCCACACAAACACACGGATAAGCGAATATCCAATATACAAAAAAATGCTAAACCGCAAGGAGTCGTATCGAATGTTTGGAGGATATACCTGTTTAAAACCGGATGGCAGCAAGGCAATTCAGTTTATGCATAAGTTGTGGCAAATCAATACCATTGACCTTGAAACGGGAGAAATTACAGGATACAGGAAAAGAGGCTCGCCCGACTATTCGTACTTGGCAAACTATCCGGGTATGGCGCCAGACCTGCCAGTATATTTTACATCTTGTGCAGCTCATAACAACAGACATATTTTTATATCCAATGCGAATGGCGTAAATGAAAATGGAGACTGTATCGTGTATGTATTTGACTGGGACTGTAATTTAGTCAAAAAATTAAACCTTGGATATGATATATATCACAAATGGCTTTTACTTGATGAGGTTAATAATCTGCTCTATACGTATAATCTGGAATCTGAAAAGATTTTCTGCTATGATTTAAATTCTGTTGGACTGTAAGGAAAACTTGATATGAGATATTACATTTTTTACATTTTAGCAATATTCGCAGCAATGTCATGTGCCGAAAAAGTTACTGACAGCGAAATTTTTAACGGAGAAATCAAAATTATTGACGACACTGTTAAATCAATAGTAGAAATGCAGGGCAAAGAAATTATTATGGATGGTATTACTTATGGTATTCCAGCCGTTTACGATTCTTTGATGTTTTTTTGTAATTATAAAATGTCCGATTATTTTTATATCGTATTCAATCTTAAAACAGGCAAAGAATTGGGCTATTTCTGTCGCAAAGGGCAGGGTCCCGGCGAAGTAAAAGGAGTGCCATATATAAGGCAATTTTATAGGGAAAATGGAGATTTAAAAACCATATTTGAAGCGCCCTTTAATTTTTCACTTGTAGAATGGAATATATCCAAATCGATAAAAACAGGCAAAACCGTATGGGATTTTATTCCATACGATTGGAGAAAAGACCATGAGATGGATTTTCCTCATTCACATATATTTCGACTGAATGACAGAGAGTTTGTGGGCGATATAAGTTCAAAATGTCTAAATATAGACGAAAATTGTACAAAAGCGACACTGCCCTCGTTAGAAAAACGTACTATCCACACAAACACACGGTTAATGGAATATCCAATTTACAAAAAAACACTCAACCGCAAAGACTCAGACCGAATATTTGGAGCACATTTCTGTGTAAAACCAGATGGCAGCAAGATGTTTCAGTTCATGATTCGTTTGTGGCAAATCAACATCATTGACCTTGAAACAGGAGAAATTGCAGGTTACAGAAAAAGAGGTACCCCCGATTATTCGTTTCTGGCAAACTATCCTGGTGTGGATGCTGATTTGCCTGCATATTTTGCAGGTGTGGTACATAACAACAAATATATTTTTATAAAAAACTATAATGGCGTAAATGAAAATGGAGACTGTATTGTGTATGTATTTGACTGGGACTGTAATTTAGTCAAAAAATTAAACCTTGGATATGATATATATCACAAATGGCTTTTACTTGACGAGGTTAATAATCTGCTTTATACGTATAATCTGGAATCTGAAAAGATTTTCTGCTATGATTTAAATTCTGTTGGACTGTAAGGAAAACTTGATATGAAACATTACATTTTTTACATTTTAGCAATATTCGCAGCAGTGTCATGTACACAAAAAGTTACTGACAGCGAAATTTTTAACGGAGAAATCAAAATTATTGACGACACTGTTAAATCCATAGTAGAAATGCAGGGTAAGGAAATTATTCTTGACGGCATTACCTACGGTATTCCAGCCGTTTACGATTCTTTGCTGTTCTTTCATATCGACAATTTGCCGGATGCTTTTTATATTGTATTTAATCTAAAAACGGGTAAAGAGTTGGGTTATTTCTGTCCCAAAGGGCAGGGACCCGGCGAGGTACGATATATATTTCCGATTAATCATTTATACAGGGAAAATGGATATCTGAAAGCCTTTCTTGCTTCTCCATACAATTTTATATATGTAGAATGGAACATATCCAAATCGATAGAAACCGGCAAAACCGTATGGGATTTTATTCCATACGACTGGAGAAAAAAACATGATAGTGAATTTCCCTATTCTCACATTATGAGATTGAATGATAAAAAGTTTGTAGGTAGAGTACAACCACTATGCCTCAATCCTGATGAGTTTTGTACGCTTTCAACAGCGCCCTCATTCGAGAAATGCGATATATATGACGACACCCTGATAAAGAAATATCCGATTTACAAAAAAACACTCAAACGCGAAGACTCTAATCGCTTGTTCAGTGCTTTTCCTTGTGTATCACCCGATGGTAACAAGATAGTTCAATTTATGACCTATCTGTGGCAAATCAATACTATTAATATTGAAACGGGCGAAATTGTGGGATACAGAAAAAGAAACACTCCTGACTATCTGTATTTGAACAATTTTATGGAATCATCCCAAAAACGTCCTCTTTATTTCATAGGCGACGCAGTATCGAACGACAAGTATATTTTTGTAACGAACATGAACGGGAAAACCATAGAAGAATATAACGACGATTATATTGTACATGTATTTGATTGGAAGTGTAATGTAGTCAAAAAATTGAAAATCAGTAAAGAGCGGAAATTTGGATGTATTTTTCTTGACAAGGTTAATAATCTGCTTTATACATTCAGTTGGGTAACCGAAAAGATTTTCTGCTATGATTTAAATTCTGTTGGACTGTAAGGAAAACTTGTTATGAAGCTGTGTTGTAATATATTGATTGTCTGTTGTTGTTTGATGTTCATGTTTGTGTCGTGTAACAGCGAAAGGGCAGAAACATTGCGTATGGTAAAAAAATGGACAGGAAAAACAATATTCTTTCCCAAAATTGCACCGGAATATTTAAATGATTCGGTACAGCAATCCAACGGAGAAAAAGATTATAAAATACTTCTGTATGTGGACTCTACCGGATGTGTCAGCTGCAAACTGAAATTGTTTATCTGGATTGCAAATATCGAAGAAATGGGCTCGAAAGTGGATTTTCTGTTTTATTTCTTCCCCAAACACAAAGCGCCGTTTTTGGAATATCTCAGAAATGAAGGTTTAAATATTCCGGTTTATATCGACGATGCCGACAGCCTGAATAAAATCAACAAACTGCCTAAGAAACATTCGTTTCAATGCTTTTTGCTTGATAAAAACAACACTGTTCTGGCAATAGGCAATCCGGCTACTAATTTTAAGATTTGGGGACTGTATAAAAAGATTATCACCGGCAAACCTACCGAACGACAAGTCTTAACCACCGTTGAGGCGGAACAGACGGAAATCGTAATAAAAGATTTGCAAACGGGCAAACCTTCGGAGGCAGTTTTTCGGCTGAAAAACACGGGCAGCAACCCGCTGGCAATTATGCGAGTAGAAAGTTCGTGCGGCTGCACTGTGCCGGAATGGGAAAAACAGCCGGTGGCAGCGGGCAAAACAACGGAAATAAAGGTAAAAATAACGCCCGAAAAGCGGGAATATTTTCATAAAACCGTTACAGTTCACTGCAATACAGAAGGTGGTAGAATTGTGTTGAATATCAAAGGCTCGGTAGAAAAGTGATTTTTAGTTCCCTTAATTTGGGACAATTATCTGCATCAGCCGAAAATCTGGCAAAAATCGTGGTTCAAACAATTGGCAACGCAAACAAACCTCATTTTCACCTTATTTTCCACACAAAACAACCTCAGTAGCCATGGAGACGATACCTCGCACACAACCTCATTACCTCATTGCTCAATCCAATTGGCAAAATGAGGTTTGTTTCGGTGGATACCTCGGTGCTACTGAGGTTGTTTTGTTGTTTGAATGAGGAGAAAATGAGGTTTTTGCAACAAAACATATAGTAAAAGTCCATCCGCCGCAGCCCTATTCGGACAAGGTTCTACCTTGTCCGCCGCTATCCACGCAGGCTGTGCCTGCATTTGCATCTTTGTTGGCAGGCGCAGCCTGCCAAGATAAACCGGACGAGGCACAGCCTCGTCCGAACAACGGGTGCGGAGTGGGATAACCTGCCGCAGGCTGAAGCCTGCGGTTAATAAAGTTCCGTCCCTGCGGGACTTTGGACTGCTCCGCCTTTCCGCCGCAGGCATTATTCAGTTATTCAATTAATCAATTAATCACCCTGAAACTGCTCTCTGACCACTGAAAAAATCGGCAGAAAAATGCATAGTTGCGGGAGAAAAACACAAAAATTGGGAGGGATAAATGATATATAATCAGTTATCAACAAAAAAATATCTGAAATTATATTTAGATTATATACTTTTGCCGAAAATTTATTGCTGATATGGAAACAGTGAAATGCCTGATTGCAGGCAGCGGTCCCGCCGGCTATACGGCGGCAATTTATGCGTCGAGAGCCAACCTCAAACCCGTTCTGTTCGAGGGTTTATTGCCCGGCGGTCAATTGACCACCACCACAGAGGTCGATAATTTTCCGGGTTATCCGGCGGGCGTTTCGGGGCAACAACTTATGGACGATTTGCGCAGTCAGGCGCTCCGCTTTGGCGCCGATATTCGCAGTGGCGATATTGCGGAGGTCGATTTTTCGGAGCGTCCGTTCCGCCTGAAAACCGACGCCGGCGCGGAAATCGCCGCCGAAGCGGTGATTATTGCCACCGGCGCAACGGCAAAATATCTGGGATTAGAGTCGGAACAGCGCTACAAAGGTCAGGGCGTGTCGGCTTGCGCCACCTGCGACGGTTTTTTCTATCGCGGTAAGGACGTGGCGGTGGTTGGCGGCGGCGATACCGCCTGCGAAGAGGCTGTTTATCTTGCCGGACTATGCCGCAAAGTGTATCTCATTGTCCGCCGCAATGTGCTCCGCGCTTCGGCAGCAATGCAACATAAAGTTGTTAATACCAAAAATATTGAAATTCTTTGGGAACATCAAACAAAGGAAATTTTGGGCGATGGCGAGGGCGTTACCGGTGCGCGGCTCGTTGCAAACAACGGCAACGAAAAGATTATCGCTGTGCATGGATTTTTTCTTGCTATCGGGCATCATCCCAATACCGAACTGTTTAAAAAATATATCGAAACCGACGCCGCCGGATACATTATCACTCACGGAAAAACCACGAGGACAAATGTCGATGGCGTTTTTGCCGCCGGCGACGTCCAAGATTCAAGATATCGACAAGGTATAACGGCTGCCGCAAGCGGATGCATGGCGGCTAAGGACGTGGAAACGTTTCTTGATTAGTGATTAGTGGTTAGTGGTTAGTGGTTAGTGGTTAGTGGTTAGTGGTTAGTGGTTAGTGATTAGTGATTAGTGATTAGTGATTAGTGATTAGTGATTAGTGATTAGTGGTTAGTGGTTAGTTGCGTGTATCCGAGTTTTCGGACAGACACTATGTATCAAACCTTCGTGTAACTTCGTGCCTTCTTCGTGCAACTTCGTGTAACAACGAAGTCAATTACGAATTACGAATTACAAGATAAAGAAATAAAAACATCATCAAAAGAAGATAAAAAAATGGAAACAGGAAAAATTACGGATGCAAAAAGCATTATCAAATCGGGTATCGCCGGCGCTCTGGGCAAGTTCTACGGGGTCGAAATCGACGATAGTATGATACAGATTTATAAAACCCGTCGCGATTTTGAGGGCGATTATACGCTTTTTGCTTTTCCGTTTGCCAAAATCAGCAAAAAAAGCCCCGAACAGGCGGCAATCGATATTAGCGGAGCGCTGTCCGAACTCAATATTGTGGACAGCGTGAACACGGTCAAAGCATTTGTAAATATCAAAATGAAAGCCTCGTTCTGGGCGGAACGTCTGACGGTTGGGCTGAATGATGCGAATTTTGGTCAGTTGCCCCGCAGCGGGCAACGCATTATGCTCGAATATTCGTCGCCCAACACTAACAAACCGCTGCATCTGGGGCATATTCGGAATAATCTGCTCGGCTGGTCGGTGGCAAAAATTCTCGAAGCCTGCGGACACGAGGTTATTAAAGTTAATCTGGTCAACGACCGCGGCATTCACATCTGCAAATCGATGGTTGCCTGGCAACAGTTTGGCGCGGGCGAAACCCCGCAGTCGTCCGGCAAAAAAGGCGACCATTTAGTTGGCGAATATTATGTAAAATTCGACCGCGAATACAAGGCTCAGCAAAAATCGCTGATTGAAAACAGCGGCGTAACGGAGGCGGAGGCTGCCGTCGAAGCCCCCATTTTTGCCGCCGCCCGCGAAATGCTCCGCAAGTGGGAAGCCGGCGACGAGGCAACTGTTGCTCTGTGGAAAACCATGAACGGTTGGGTTTATGAAGGTTTCGACGCCACGTATCGCCGGCTGGGAGTGGCGTTCGATAAAATTTATTACGAATCGGATACATGGATTTTGGGGAAGAAAATTGTTGAAGAAGGACTGTCGAAAGGAATATTTTACCGGAAGGACGACAGTTCGGTGTGGATTGACCTGACCGCCGACGGGCTGGACGCTAAACTGCTGCTGCGGAGCGACGGAACAACGGTTTATATGACCCAGGATTTGGGTACCGCCGAGCAGCGTTACGAAGAATATGGGTTCGATAAACTGATTTACGTTGTGGGCAACGAACAGAACTACCATTTTCAGGCGCTTCGGCTCATACTCAACAAACTTGGGCATCGGTGGGCGGAGGCAATCTACCACCTGTCGTATGGAATGGTGGAGTTGCCGGAGGGCAAAATGAAATCGCGCGAAGGCACGGTGGTGGACGCCGACGATTTGATTGCCGAAATGCAAAAAACAGCGCGCGAAGTGTCGGACGAGTTGGGCAAACTGAACGAAATGAGCGAAACGGAAGCCGCCGCCACCGTCGATATGATTGCCCTTGGCGCGCTGAAATATTATATTCTGAAAGTGGATCCCAAAAAAACCATGCTTTTCGACCCGAAGGAATCGATTGACTTTAACGGAAACACAGCCTCGTTTATTCAATATACCCACGCCCGCATCTGCTCGGTGCTACGCAAACACGGGTCAAACGGGTTTCTCGGCAGCAATAGTTTTGTCAAGCCGTCGAAAAAAGAAATCGAACTGATTAAACTGATAGAAGTTTTTCCGGAAACCGTGCGCATGGCAGGCGACAACCTCTCGCCCGCGCTCATTGCCAACTGCGTTTACGAATTGGCTAAGGAATATAATCAATTTTATCACGACTATCCGATACTGAAAGAGGAGAACGCTGCAATAAAAAATCTGCGCCTCGCACTCTCGTATCAGGTGGCGCTGACCATCAAAAACGGAATGGCTCTGCTGGGTATCGACGTCCCAGAAAAAATGTAATTTTTAGATTTTTGATTTACGATTATTTGATTATTGATTATTAGATTTTAGAAAAAATGTAATACATGCAACAGCCACAGTACAATGAAGAATGATTTTAAAATAGTGTATATGGGCACGCCGGAATTTGCCGTCGAGCCGCTGAAAGCGCTCATTGAAGGCGGCTACCGCATTGCCGCCGTTGTTACCGCTCCCGACCGACCGGCAGGCAGAGGTCTCGAAATTAAATCCACCGAAGTAAAACAATTTGCTCTGGCAAATTCGCTGCCCGTCCTGCAACCCGAAAAACTGCGCGACGCACAGTTTATCGACCGCCTGAACGCCATCAACGCCGACCTCTTTGTTGTTGTTGCCTTCCGGATGCTGCCTGAAACGGTGTGGAGTCTGCCGGCAAAAGGCACAATCAACCTCCACGCCTCCCTGTTGCCCGATTATCGGGGCGCCGCGCCAATCAACCACGCCATTATCAACGGAGAAAAAGAAACGGGAGTAACAACTTTTCTCATCTCCCACAAAATTGATACGGGAGCAATACTGCTCAGCGCCAAAGTGGGTATTGGCGATAACGAAACCGCCGGCGAACTGCACAACAAACTCCAAAAAGAAGGTTCGCAACTGCTGCTGCAAACGGTTGAGATGCTGAAAAACGGCAACGTCGAACCGCAACCGCAAATCGACCGTCAGGGACTGAAACTTGCGCCTAAACTGTTTCGCCACAACTGCCGAATCGACTGGACGCAAAGCGCCGAAAAGATACGCAATTTGATTCGCGGACTTAGTCCTTATCCGGGAGCATGGACAGAATATACGGTTGATAATAAAACCTATCAGATGAAAATCTATCAAGCCTCTGCCGAAACACGCAAACACGGGAAACAAATTGGCGCCGCAGTATCCGACGGAAAAAAATACCTGAAAATTGCCTGCGACGACGGTTATCTGAATATAGAAATCATGCAGATACAGGGTAAAAAAACAATGCCCGTCAATGTTTTCCTTTCAGGATTTCGTGAAACGGGAAAAATGAGATTTCTTTGATGATTATGATTTTTGATTTACGATTTAAACAGCCTTCGTGTAAATCGTGCCTTTTTTGTGAAACTAAAAATTTGTTACACGAAGAAGACACGAATAACCACGAAGTAAGAATTTAGGTGCTTTATACACTACATATTGATTTTTGTGAATGTTTGCGCCGCCGCAGGCATTAATCACTAATCACTAAACACTGAAAAGATTTTGTAAACAAAAATAAAAGATATACTTTTGCGGCGGAATTTAAACGAAAAGATATGGCAAAATATATACATTTTGACTGGGCAATGAAGCGC
>JAITIA010000148.1 GCA_031279695.1 Prevotellaceae bacterium
AGGTAGAACCTTGTCCCAACAGCCGTGGCGGGGTCGCTGCCGGAGGCTAAAGCCACCGGTTAATAAAGTGTCGTCCCTGCGGGACTTTGCAGATATGCCATTTTTTCGAGTTTTCGGACGGGCACTAAATAACTGTTTCCGTATCAGAGAAATATCTCAAGCCGTAAATATGGCTGTCGTCGATACAAAACCTGTGTATCGGAAAAGGCAAAATATATTTCCTGATTTTGTTGCCATTCCAGTCGAAACAAAGAATTTCGGTTATTTCCATGCCCGAAGATCTCCATTTATCATCATTTTCAGAAGAATAGGCAAAGCAAATATATTTTTCGGAAACGGACATTTCGCTCAACCCTGCAATACTGTTATTGCCGTCGAAAGTGTGAGCAGGAAGCCCTTTTCCCTGTCTTTTAATTATTTGTGGGATATGATTGAACGGACTTATATATGTTCTGACAATATTTGTGTCGTTTACCTGATATATTTCAAAAATATCGGACATTAAAATTGAAATCGCAAATTTACGCTGTCTGTTATTTGACTTCAACAGGCTGAAAAACACAACGTTTCTGTATATTCCGGTGATCTCATTATAAGAAAACGGATAATCGAATGGATGATCGATAATTTTGTTTTCCGAATCAATAATTCCAAAATGTCCTTTATTTAATGCTCCGGTGATAATTTTTTTGTTTCCAACAACAACCATGTTACGAACCCGAAAATCAGCCGTTTCAGGATATGGTTCTTTTACGGTTTTTGCCGCGCTGTCCCGTTCTAAAATCACAGAAAACGGAACATAATTAAGTTCTCTTTTTGTATTATCGAGAAAAACCAAGCGCCTGTCCAAAACGGAAAAACTCCGAGAGATTTGAACATATTCTTCGGCACCCTGCCCTTTCTTTCCCCACTTGGTCAGCAACTTACCCTTATCGACGTCGATAAATGAGAAACAATAATCATCGTTTTCGCTTTGTGTGATTATTACGTTATCAACAATTTCCATATTTATGACCGCGCCAATAATATCGTCTTTGTCGGAATAGATACTGTCGTAGTTTACAATCTGTTGCACAACGGGGAAGACGTCCGGTGGCGTCGCTGTTTTTTTGCATCCATTGAAAAGAATACAAAGAACAATCATCACAATATTAAAATGTTTCATCATTATATCTGTTTACAAATAAACTTTATACGTACACTATTGTATTGATAAATACAAATACTGTACGATGCTCAAAACGCAACAGTTACACTCTCGCCGGCGTAGCCGGATTGCGGCAGGTCGATTGATATTTCGCTAAGTTTGTGGGACTTGTTCCATATTGCACGAAAATTTTCGCCCTTTTTTTCGATTTTACGGTTGATGCGAAAATGGATTTTTTCTAATTTGCGCGAAGGGTCGGCAACCGATATTTCTTTGAGATCTGTTCCTTTGATTTTGAGCATGATAATGCAGGGACTGTCTGCATCCACCTGCAATTTGTCGGGCAACCGGATGTAGCCATCTTTGTAAAACACTATCTGCACCATATTCAGCGTTTTGTGCCGAACTGCCTGCAATTCCGGCGTGTTGGACAATATTTCCACTGCCGGATTCTGCTGTGCTGCAGCCACCTGTTTTCTGCTGACGCCGGGCATCACAGTGTACTGATATGCAGCGCCATTCAAATGTGCGCCATGGTCGATCCACAGTTTGAAAACATCCATACTCAGCTCGTCTTTCGACGATCCGGACTGCCTGTTGATTTGAAACCAGTTGCCGCTTGCCGCCCGATTGCTAAGATTTACCGTTACCGGCTCGGGGAAAATGTAGCCCACGCTGTCGTGATACACCCAGCGGACGTCATTGAGCCGGCGTTCGCTCTTTGCCTGAATTTGTGCCGTCTTTGCAATGCCAACAACCACATCGCCACGAAGATGACACTGATTGATTGTCGTAACTGCGGGGTTGTCTGTCTCCGATTTGATGCCGGCGCCCAGACAGACATATTCGCTGTCGAAGAAAAACCATGATTTGCGGGCTTGGAGCGGGTCGTGAGGGCTGATAAAATCGAAGGCAACAGCGCCATACATCCCGTCGGTAACTGCCCCTACAAAACTCATTGATCCATACTTCTGTATCTCGTTTTCCGAAGGCAGCGACGCTTTTTGCAGAACAGTTGTTCCGGGTATTTTTTGCCAGTCATATACCGGCGCAAGGTCAAAATATTCGACTCCGGTCTGCGAGAGGTAATTTGTGCCGTCACCGCGATGATGATTCATCAGACCCTCTTCATTATGAGGCTGCTCCATATTGGCATTGCGGGTGGAAAACATACGCACCGACGTAAAATAGTTTGGGCGCTGGCAGGTGTAATATTCCGATCGCCAGAAAAACTTGCCAAACGAATGCGCCGGCTTTCCCCTACCCTTCCTGATGTCGATGATTTCCAGCAACTCGGCTTTTCGATATTCGGTAGCTGCCGCCAGACATTCGGTAGTTGCCGTACCCCTCGGTCCGCCATATCCCCGACGCGAAACATCGCGGTTGGCTGCCGACGGGTCGGGATATTTTCCGTAAACCATCTGCTTGCAAATTCCGTCAAGATAATAGTCAATCAACAGTTCTACAGCCTGTTCCGAGAAACGGTGGCGCGTACCGTCCGTGTAGGGCAACCATTCAACAAAGGTGCTGGCATAGCTTGTTCCGTATGCAAGCGTGTTGTTTACATGGTCGTCGCGGTGATGAAAACTGTAATCGTACTGCATACCGCGCTGATCCGGCGGAACAAAACGTATTTCTCTCTCAATGAGTTTCATCAGCATATCGAAAGTGGCGGCGTCGCGTTTGAAAAGCGCATTTTTTGCCTGAATGCCTGCTATTTTGATTCTGTCGCCGCTTTGCCGCGCACCCTTGGCGTCAATGTGTGCACGGGCGGCAATTGACAGGGCTTTTTCGATTTGCGACGCGGTGAGATCTTCGTCCATAATCAGCAATATCGCAGTGATGGCGTCGGGCGTGGCAATCTCGTTATACCACCAGTTTTCGGCGATAAAATTGTGTGCCAGCCAGAAATCAAGCGCACGATAAATGGCATCCTTCAGCTCTTTATTGCCTTTCAGACTTGAATTTTCCTTTTTGAAAGTACGGCTCATCTGTATCATTTTATGCAGATGCTGTATATGCTGGAAGGCGGTACGCGACAAATTGTTATAATCAATGTCATCCCATTTGCCGTCCTTGCGAAGGCTTTCCGTCAGCGCTTTGGTATGCGCGTCGTTTACCGGAGGCAACATCAGTGCGGCAACAATGCGCCCACGAACGGTTTCGAGGTCGGGATTGGGAGCGGCATGAGATTCGACAGCCGCCATGATGCCTGCAAAGGCAAATAAAAATCTGATAACTAATTTTTTCATTGATGATATTTTATTTAATTATTTTATTTTCAATCGGCACAAAATATTTCTTTGTAATCAATATATTTTGATATACGCCAACCTGATGAGCCGGATATTTTTTTCTTTTCGCTTTTTTCTTTTTTCTATTTTGCATTTGTTAAACCACTAATTGATAACTTTTCTATTTGCGAAAAAGTAAAAAAATCACTTCCCCACGCAAAGATTTTTATGTTTTTTCGGCTGCAAAACTAAAACATTTTTATGAAATGTACAAATTTGGTTTTTTTTGGGCTAAATCTTTTTTTGAGGTGGTATATTTATGCTGATGCATCCTGTCGTCGCACAAGCAAGTCCCGCAGGGACGACACTTTATTAATGATTAGTGATTAATGCCTGCGGCGGAATTGTCTGA
>JAITIA010000220.1 GCA_031279695.1 Prevotellaceae bacterium
AAGCCACCGGTTAATAATGTGCAGTCCCTGCGGGACTTTCCGTCCCAGCCTATCCGCCGCAAGCATTTTTTTCTATAAAATTTTTTCATAGCACCTCAAAAAAAGATTTAGCCATAAAATCACAGTTCAGACAACCATTCGCACCGCAGGGGCGTTGCGTGCAACGCCCCTGCGGTGCGAAAAACAACACGTCGCCACCAATCACATAAATCACCCAAATCACTCTAAAATCACAGTTCAGACAAAGTCCCGCAGGGACTGCACATTAAATCAACTAATTACTTAAAAAGTTATTTATCGAATTTGTATGGAAGTTTGCTGGCTGCCTTAATTTCAATCCTGCGATATTCAATTTCGGCAAATTCCGACTGGATTTGCAGTTTTCCAGCCACCAGCGGGATTTCCTTTTGCTCTTCTCCAACTTTTTCTTTGTAGCGAATGTTGGCAAGTACATTGACAATTTGTCCGTTAAGGATATGAACAGCGCGGTCGCCCACAACAATCAGTTCCGAAGTATTCCATTCTCCGTTAGGTTTTTCCGCGTATTCCAAACCGCGCATAACACGGTCGAAGCCGGGAACAAAATCGGCGTCGGGCGTGTAGCGTAAACTCGATCCGTCGATTTTTGCGGGAAAATCAGCCCCCGAGCCGCACAGAGGGAAAAAATCGCCAACGTCGTTTTCCTGAACCTGATATTCCACCGATCGCATCCATACATTGCCGAATGCTCCGTGTTTGCCCACGCAGTGGTATAGCAAACCGCTGTCTCTTGGACCATTAGGGCGTGGCGCCCATCGTTTCAAACCCCAGCGAAACTGGAAACGCAGGTGATAGTTTTCGTAACTTTTCAGACTGGTCAGTCCGCCAAGAATTTCGCCGGTAACGTGAAGCACCGGCTCTCCATTTTCCATTTTTACAGAGTAAACTCCTTTCGGGTCGCGCAGTCCAACGGGCTTCCCGTCGTGGACATATCCCTGTATTTCTGTGTTTTTATTAGGGACGCCAATAAAAACTTCCCATTGAGAAAGTGTGGTATCGAGCAGCGCCGTCCATCGATTACCGAGCGACAGAGCGCCTTTATTGCTGCCACAAGCCTGTAACATGCCTGCCACAAGCAAAAATAAAACTGTTTTTAAATAAATATTATACATAATCATAACCTGTTTTTTATCCGTTTTCGACGATTTTTCAAACATCGTTCCTTTATTTTCAATTGTGTTTTCGATATTCCAACTGCCACGTTTTCATGTGTTTTCATCGAAAATAAAACATCGCATCCGCGTTTTCGCTCTGCATTTGCGAACACAAAGGTAGTTATTTTTTTTAAAACGCGCTTTTGGGAGTCAAATATTTTTTGAGACCTGATGAAAAAACACTGATTTTGGGCGTCTCAAAAAAGGTTTTTTATCGACAGAGTTTTGTTGATTTAATTATTTTTCGTAAAATCGTAACCGTTTTTTGATGTCTGTTACAGGGATAATATCTTAATTACTTTTGAGTTATCGCATATCGACAGTAAAAAAAACAGCAAAAATTTGATGTTTTTTGAAATAAAACGGGATTTTACAGGCGCTGAAAACATAGTTTATAGAAATTTTTTACAAAATATTTGACATAATAATGAAAGAAAAAGTACGAATAGGAATAACGCACGGCGATTTTAACGGAATAAATTACGAAATCATCATGAAAACGTTTTCCGAAACCTCAATGAATGATTTTGTTACGCCCATAATTTATGGTTCGACCAAAGCCGTGGCATACTATCGGAAGGCATTGAACATGGAACAGTTTAATGTAAATCAGATTATCGACGCCGGTGATGCTCATTCGAGAAAAATCAATATTATCAACGTATCCGAAAATGTGAAGGTGGAAATGGGTGTGCACTCAAAATTGGCGGGCATTTCGTCGCTCGAGGCGCTGGACGCCGCTGTTGCCGATTTGCAAAACTCTAAAATCGACCTCCTTGTAACCTGTCCAGTCAATAAAGTCAATACCAGTTCCGAAACACAGGCTTTTGCTGGACATACGGAGTTTTTATCCGAAAAATTTGTCGCCGGCAATCATACAATGCTTATGATTAACGATTTGATGCGCATTGGTTTTGTTACCGGAAATATCCCCTTCGGCAAAATTGCCGCATCGATAAGCAAAGAGGTGGTTTATAAAAAAATTGCGCTGATAAACAATTCACTGAAAAAGGATTTTCTGATTCGTGCTCCGCGCATTGCCGTCCTCGCTCTCAACCCGCACAACGGCGACGGTGGACTGCTTGGCAATGAGGAGATAAACTTTATCTGTCCGGCAATCGAAGACGCAAAGTCAAACAGCATACTCGCTTTTGGAACATACGCCGCCGACGGATTTTTTGCCTCCGGCGAATTTACCAATTTCGACGCAGTGCTTGCCATGCATTACGATCAGGGAATGATTCCGTTCCGCTCGATAGGGCTGAGCAAGGGCGTCAACTATACCGTTGGATTGCCGATAGTTAGAACATCGCCCGCACACGGAACGGGCTACAATATTGCCGGAAAAGGCATAGCACAGCCGGCGTCGCTGCGAGACGCCATATTTTTGGCTGTTGAAATATATTCAAACCGTAAAACACAGGAAGCAGCGGAAGCAAATCAGTTGAAAATCAAGGTAACACATCAGCATCGCGCCTTAGAATAAGCGGAATATGCAAACAAAGGAAAATACAAACAGACATATTGCCCGCCGCAAGTTTCTGAGAACCTGCGGCGGCATTGTTGCCGGAGGCGTAATTGTCTCATTGTCGGGCGTTCTGTTGAAAAAAACGGTGAGTCACGACTTGCAGACATTCTGGCAAATCGACCCCGCAAAATGTGTCTGGTGCGGACGTTGCGAAACGGAATGCGTGCTGCCCGTTTCGGCAGTTAAATGTATGCATGCCAACAAAGTATGCGGATATTGCGATTTGTGCGGCGGATACTATCGTCCCAACGTAAAAGACTTGAATACAGCCGCCGAGAACCTGATGTGTCCAACGGGCGCAATCCTGCGTAAATTTGTCGAAGAGCCTTATTTTGAATATACTATTGACGAAGAACTTTGTACCGGTTGCGCCAAATGCGCAAAAGGTTGCAACTCGTTTGGCAACGGCTCGCTGTATATGCAAGTAAATCAGGACTTGTGCACAAACTGCAACGAATGTTCGATTGAAAAAGTGTGTCCGTCGGGAGCAATAACGCGCGTGGCACAGGCAAATGCATACGATTTTAAGGACAATTAGCATACAAAAACGATGAGTGGAATGAAAAAAACAGCCGGTTTAATCCCCTGTCTGCTTGCGTCGATGGCAGGATTTGCGCAAAACCGTTTTCCCAAACCCGATTTTGAGTCGGGCTACCAATATCCTCAATATGTGTACGATGTCCCCAGCGAAATGCTTTGGACAACAGTCGATATTTTTGCGCTCGCCGTTCTGATGGGCGTGGTTGCGTGGGCAAGTTTGCGCCGCCGAACACGCTTGCCAATAACCATTGTTTCAATAATTTCGATTGCCTATTTCGGATTTTTTCGCAAAGGCTGTATTTGCAGCATTGGCTCGGTGCAAAATGTAGCCGTTGCCCTGACCGACAGTTCATACGCAATAAGCATACCGATACTGATATTCTTTGTTTTACCCCTTGTTTTTGCCCTGCTTTTCGGACGGGTATTCTGCGCAGGCGTATGCCCGTTTGGAGCGTTGCAGGAACTTGTCAATGTCCGCAATTTCCGGATACCGACAGCCCTGTCGAAAGTTTTGGGAATGCTTCCGTGGATATATCTGGTACTCGCCCTGCTTTTTGCCATAACTCACAGCGCATTCATAATCTGTCGTTTCGACCCGTTTGTCGGGATATTTCGACTTGGAGGCACTGTTTCGATGATTGTTTTTGGGGCGATACTGCTGATACTCGCAATATTCACAGGACGACCGTTTTGCCGCTTTCTCTGTCCCTACGGCGCAATTCTGAGCCTTTTTTCCCGCGTTGCCGTATGGAATGTTAAAATCGTTAAAAAACAGTGCATTAACTGCGATCTCTGCCGTCATGCATGTTACGTTGACGCCATTCGTCCGCCATACAACAATAAGGTGAAGGAATCGCGTTCCGCAGGCGTGCGTCGCATATTGCTCTATCTTATTCTGTTACCCCTGATAATGACCATTGCCGCCCTTACCCTGCGCACAGGTTCCGACCTGCTTGCCGGCGTCCACAAACGTGTTCAACTGCACGAAAAATATCATCTTGAAGGCGAACAGGCAATCGAAGTCGAAACATTTATCGGACAGGGAGGCAAAATCGAAGAACTGACAGCGGAAACAGCAGAAATCCAACGTCAATTCAAACAGTATTCGACAGTTGCCGGCGCACTCATTGGACTTGTAATTGGCATTACACTGATAAATCTTTCGCTGAAACGTTCACGAAAAAATTACGAAATCGACGACGCCAACTGCGTAAGTTGCGGCAGATGTTTCGCATACTGCCCACAAAACAATAAATCAAGTGAAAACACACAATCGACGAAATAATAAACTATTGCGCACCTGATAAAAAAAATCAAGTGTCATTATGTACAACAACCTTCGCGGGGCTTTGTAAAACTTTGTGTGATAATTTTTTAGTTACACAAAAAAGGCGCAAAGAACCACGAAGGAAATAAAATATCATAAATCGTAAATGGAAGATAAAAACATCAAAGGACATGCATCATTGTTGGTTGCATACATTATTTTTGGGATAAATACGCCTGTAAGCAAGGCGATTATGGATCACGGCGAAGTAAATGCCGGAGCATTGACCTTTTTCCGTATCGGGGGAGCGGCGCTGCTGTTCTGGACAATATCGCTCTTCACAAAAAAGGAAAATCCGCCTCTGCGCGACCTGATAATGATGTTTGTAGCCTCTCTGTTCGGTATTTTGCTCAATCAGGCGCCATTTATTGTCGGGCTTTCGCTCACCTCGCCCATCAACGCCTCGGTCATCGTGAGCGTAATGCCGGTCATAACCATGATTTTGGCGGCATTTTTTCTGAAAGAGCCAATCACATGGAAAAAAGCCATTGGCGTGTTTGTGGGCGCGTCCGGCGCTCTGCTGCTGATATTTTCGGGCAACATGTCCAATCATCGCGACGGCAGCCTTGCCGGAAACCTGCTATGCCTGCTTAGCACCTGTGCCTTTGCCGTTTATCTATCGGCATTCAAGAAGGTTATTGTCAAATACAGCCCGATAACTTTTATGAAATGGATGTTTCTGTTTGCCTCAACATACTGTTTACCATTCTATTGGAACGACATTACGACAGTCGATTACGCCTCAATACCGGATGATATTTATTTAAGGATACTGTATGTTATTGTCTGTGCCACATTTGTTTCGTATTTGCTCATTCCTATCGGTCAAAAGAAACTGCGACCAACCATAGTTAGCATGTACAACTATTTGCAGCCCATCACCTCGTCGCTTGTTGCGGTGGGTTTGGGAATGGACAGGTTCGGCTGGCTCAAAGGAAGCGCTACAGCGCTGGTTTTCATCGGAGTATATATTGTTACAAAAAGCAAATCGTATGCCCAGATGAAAGCCGAAAATCCGGACAAATATCCCGACAGGGAAGGGGATTGACAGGCGGGTGGAATAACAAACTGGTTTATTGCTAAATACAGCCTCCATAAAGTACATCAAAATGACTGTGCAGGAAAGAGACTGTCTCAAACTTTTTTCAACCCGAAAATTCCGAATACAAAACCGCCTCACCCGCGTTCTTATGCGGAAGCAGGTAACAAACAATATTATAAAAAAAGAGCAGGGGTGGAGAGATTCGAACTCCCATCAATGGTTTTGGAGACCACTATTCTGCCCTTGAACTACACCCCTGTAAAGACAACATCCTTTTTTTGACAAAAGGACATTGTCTAATTAAATTAATCAAAATAAATTTTTAATTACTCAAGTATTTCCGTAATCTGTCCGGCGCCAACTGTACGTCCGCCTTCGCGAATAGCGAAACGGAGACCCAGATTGAGCGCTACCGGATAAATCAGAGTTACCGTAATTGTTACATTATCGCCGGGCATAACCATTTCCACGCCTTCGGGCAGGTTCACTTCGCCTGTTACATCAAGTGTACGGAGGTAGAACTGAGGGCGATACTTGCTGTGGAACGGAGTATGACGTCCGCCTTCTTCCTTTTTCAACACGTAGATTTCTGCCTTGAACGTGGTGTGAGGAGTGATGGTGTTGGGACGTGCAATAACCTGTCCACGTTTGATTTCCTTTTTGTCGATACCGCGAAGAAGAAGACCTACATTGTCGCCGGCTTCGCCCTGATCGAGAAGTTTGCGGAACATTTCGACGCCTGTAACTACCGATTTTTTGGGTTTTTCGCCCAGACCGATAATTTCCACATCATCTTGCAGTTTGATGATTCCTGTTTCGATACGTCCTGTGGCAACCGTTCCACGACCCTGAATTGTCATTGCATCTTCGATAGGCATGAGGAAAGGTTTTTCGTTTTCACGCGGAGGGATAGGGATGTAACTATCAACAGCATCCATCAGTTCGATGATTTTTTCTTCCCACTGAGCTTCGCCGTTCATTGCGCCCAATGCCGAGCCTCTGATAATGGGGGCATTGTCGCCGTCGAAATTGTAGAACGAGAGCAGTTCGCGGAGTTCCATTTCAACCAGTTCGAGCATTTCGGGGTCATCAACGGCGTCCACTTTGTTCATAAACACCACAATACGTGGAACATTTACCTGACGGGCAAGCAGAACGTGTTCGCGGGTTTGAGGCATTGGTCCGTCGGTTGCGGCGCAAACCAGAATTGCTCCGTCCATCTGTGCAGCGCCGGTTACCATATTTTTGATATAGTCGGCGTGACCGGGGCAGTCCACGTGTGCGTAATGGCGATTAGCTGTCTGATATTCAACATGTGCAGTGTTTATAGTAATACCCCTTTCTTTTTCTTCGGGAGCATTGTCTATAGAATCAAAGCTGCGAAATTCAGAAAATCCCTTCTTCGCCAATACAGAAGTGATTGCAGCAGTCAAAGTTGTCTTACCATGGTCAACATGGCCTATTGTACCTATGTTCACGTGAGGTTTCGACCTGTCAAATTTTTCTTTTGCCATAATTCTAGAATTATTTTTAACGTTAAAAAACTATTTATACTTATTTAATTATACTAATTTTCATTACATTTCAGAGCCGGCGATGGGACTTGAACCCATGACCTCTTCCTTACCAAGGAAGTGCTCTACCGCTGAGCTACGCAGGCATTTTCCCAGACCGGACTGGCCGCTGCCAAAACATTGTTTGACAGTGTTCAGACCGTTTCCGTTTCGAGCGGAAGACGAGGTTCGAACTCGCGACCCTCAGCTTGGAAGGCTGATGCTCTACCGACTGAGCTACTTCCGCAACAGCATGGTATGTGGGGATAGGTGGACTCGAACCACCGAACTCCGAAGAGGACAGATTTACAGTCTGTTGCAATTGCCACTATGCGACATCCCCATTTTCTTCTGCCTTTGCAGTGCAGAGAGCCGATGGAGGGATTCGAACCCCCGACCAGCTGATTACAAATCAGCCGCTCTGGCCAACTGAGCTACATCGGCATTGTGTGTACCATTTGTACCATACTTTCAATGAACTTTGCCTGTGGTTTACTTTCACCAAAAGCGCGGCAAAAGTACTGCTTTTTTTTATATGTACAATACTTTTGTGAAAATATTTTTTTAACTGCCTGATTTTCTGATAAAATAATTTTTATATTTTTGTTTTCAAACGGGGATAATTCAATCGCATCGGGTATTTTTTTTGAAAAAATCGGAGCAAAACAAGGTTTATTTTTGCTGCAAACCGATACCGTTTCCAAAAACACTGTTAAATGGCGCTGTATTAGTACAGGTAAAGTCGAATGCTCGCATCAATCGTCCCGTCAGGACGGAATGTTGGTCGAAAACGTGAACATCGCTAACACCGTCCCGTCAGGCATGGAATGTGAAAATCGGGTAAAACTCGTTAAAATGACCTTGGTCGACAGGTACACCGGTAACGCTGTTCACCCAAAAAACCGGCAAGAACGGATTGCTCCGTTTTGGCCGGTTTTAATTTGCTTTTAATTGGCGTTTTTACTGACGCAATTTTTCCTTTGCCTTATCTAACTGGTGTTTAATGGCATCGATACACAAATCGGTCGACTCCTCAAACGTTTTCGACATGCGCTCGGCAAAGATGTCGTGCCCGGGAATTGTCAGGCGGATTTCCACCTTTTTATTCTCCGTTGGCTGGTTGTCGATGCGCAGATATACTTCTGCATCAACAATTCCGTCAAAGAATTTCTCCAGTTTGGAAATCTTTTTTTCGATAAACTCGATTAGTTTTTTGTCTGCATCAAATTTGATGGACTGTACATTTACATTCATTGTATTACATTTTAATTGTTAGACTTATGCGCGTGGATGCGCTTTACTGTATATATTGTTTAATCGTTCAAATGTGTTGTGCGTATATATCTGAGTGGCAGCCAGACTTTTGTGTCCAAGCAGTTCCTTCAAGCCGTTCAGGTCTGCGCCGCTGTTCAGCAGATGCGTGGCAAAAGTATGTCGCAAACTGTGCGGGTTGCATTTTCCCGTTATTCCTCTGATTCTCAGATATTTTTTCACATCTTCATAAACAGTTCTCACATTTATCTGCGCTCCTCTGGTCGATAGAAACAGATGAGCGCTTGCCGTATCGGGATAGACTTCCTGCCGAACGGTCAGATACTGTTTCAATTGTTCATGAATGGTTTCCGTCATCGGAACAAAGCGTTCCTTGTTGCCTTTTCCCAACACCCTGATCTGCTGTATCGCAAAATCCAAATCGCTGATTTTCAGATTTACCAGCTCGGAAATTCGGACGCCCGTTGCATAAAACAGTTCAAGAATGATACGTGTTCGGTACGTCGCGTAGTTCTCGTTTTCGGGGACGGCGTCCAAAACCGGCAACAGTTTTTCTTCGGCAATAAATGTCGGAAGGAGCTTGGGCGTCTTGGGTTTGGCTATTCCCGACAGTGGATTGTGACTGACTGTTTTGCGCCGCATCAGATATTTGAACAGCGAACTTGCGGCGGATATTTTCCGGTTTACACTGCGCGGACTTAAACCACTGTGCGAAATGTCCATAATCCAGCGCCTGACTGCCGCCACGTCGATTTCCTCAAAATCAACTGCCTGCTGAACACAGACATGCTCCAGGAAACCGCTGATATCGTTGCCGTATGCTTTCAGCGTGTGTTGCGAGCAGCGTTTTTCCGCTTTCATGTAGTTGAGAAACTGTTCTTTGTATGTCTGTACTTTATCCGTCATATCGGCACATATTTACGTATGGTTTCATATATTTCGACCGTTGCTCCCGACTTGTTCAGTGTATAAAAATGTATGCCCGGAGCGCCGTTTGCCAGCAGTTCGCGACACTGTTCAATGGCAAAATCGATACCGGTTTGCATCACTCTTTTGGGATTGTCCTTCGACGAGTTGAGCCTGTCCGCAAGTTCTTCGGGAATATTGGTATTGCTCAGTTTCACAAACCGTTCGATTTGCGAATACGCGGTGATTGGAATTATTCCCGGAATTACACGGCAGCGGATGTCAGCGTTTCGGAGTTTTTCAAGAAAATCGAAATATATTTGATTGTTGAAAAACAGTTGTGTAACAAGAAAATCCGCACCGGCAGCCGTTTTTTCTTTAAGATTTTGAATATCTGCGTCGAGCGTATCGGCTTCGGGATGTTTTTCGGGATAACAGCCTGCGCCTGTCGAGAATACGTTTTTGAATTTCGAGCAGACCGATTCTATCAAATCTGAGGCATGAGCAAAACCGTCGGGGTGAGGCGTAAAATTATCGACGCCTTTTGGCGGGTCGCCGCGCAGAAGCATCAGATTTTCGACATTTATTGATTTCAGATGCTCAATATCGGCAAGCGCTTTTTCCTTCGATGTGCCCACACAGGTGTAGTGCGCCATAACTGTCAGTCCTACTTTATTTTGCAGATAATTTACCAGGTCGAAATTCCGCTCTCTGTTCGAGCCGCCTGCGCCGTATGTAACCGACACAAAGGATGGCGATAACTTCATGAGTTTCCCCACATTGACCCCAAAATCTACAGCCGCAATTTCGTCCTTGGGAGGGAAAAATTCAAAAGAAAAAGTATGCGTCGCCAATTCAAATATATCCGTAATCTTCATTTATTATAATTTGACCACAAACTTAGATAAAATTTTTCAATTCAGAAAATAAAAAATACACAACCCTCGTCACTTTTTGTTTAATGTGTTGATTGATAAACTTTACGACATGCAATTTATTTGAATATTTTTTTCATTTTTCCCCACATTTATACCCTTTGCAAAGGCTGTTCGACGAAATAATTTGCAAAATTCAGCATATTTTTGACGATTTTTTCAACCGTTAGCGCAGGCGGCAGTATCAAGGTGGTCATCTCGCAGAGATGCAAAAAACCGTAGCTGTTATGAGAATGGCGAAGAACATTGTACACATATTTTTATCTTACGCGCTTGGAATTTCTCAATTTTTATGTAATTTTGCGGCGCAAAACAACGATTTTATTTTGCATTTTTTAAGGTATAATGTTATGATTAATTTATTTTCCGAAAAGATGAAAATGGCGGATTTGGTATTCGCCAACTATCAGTTACTCTACGTTTTTCCCCGTTTCGACCTCAAACTTGGCTGGGGAGAAAGTTCCGTAAAACAGGTGTGCGAAAAACAGAATATTTCCCTTCCTTTGTTTCTGTTAGTCTGTAATTTATATACTTTCGACGATTATTTGCCCGAAATGGCAACTCTGACACGCATTCGTCTGGAAGATTTGATGAAATATTTAAAGTCGTCGCACAGAGATTATCTCGAAACCCGTTTGCCCAAACTGATAAGCAAAATTTTAAATCTGCTCAACGGCTGTTGCGTCAGGCACGGTGAAATGCTGATGGGTTTTTGCGAAAAATACAGGCAGGAAGTTGTTGAACATTTTGATTATGAAGAATATACAGTATTTCCGTATATCAATAATCTGCTCGAAGGACAAAAAACCGGCAAATATAAAATCAAGGAATACGAAAGAAATCACACTACTATTGACACCGCCCTGAACGATTTGAAAAATATTATAATCAAATATATGCCAATGGACTGTACCATAGAAAAATGTCGCGATGTGCTGATTGATCTTTTTTTGTTTGAGTCCGATTTGAGCAAACATACACTGCTGGAGGAAACAATACTGATTTCTCTTGTCGAACAAATTGAAAAACAAATACAATGCACAGTCAAAATCGACTGAAAGTAGCCATCATCGAGCCGTCGCCCGTTGTGAGGGAGGGAATAAAAAAACTGCTCGACGCAAGCTGTGAATTTCACGTTGGCGCGCTGTATGGCGATTTGGCGTCGTTTCGCGAAAACGAAAAAAACGCCTCTTTCGACGTCATTCTGCTAAATCCCTCTATTGTGGATTGTTACAGGCAGTTTGCTGCCGAAAATCTGTTCTCCGAATTTCCCGAAGCCGCCGCCGTTGCCATTCTTTACGGATACGTGAACAGGGATACTCTCGAAAGTTTCGACGGAGCGCTCGACATCTACGACGAGCCTTTGACAATGGTGAAAAAACTGCGCAAAATTGCTAAGGAAGTCAGCAACAAAGCCCGCAACGAAGCCAACAGCGTGGATTTGTCGGACAGGGAAAAGGAAATACTTGTGTCGGTGGCACAGGGGCTTACAAACAAAGAGATTGCCGAAAAACATTTTATTTCGATACATACAGTGATTTCGCATCGCAAAAATATCTCCCGAAAAACAGGCATAAAAACCGTTTCGGGATTGACAATCTATGCCGTCTTCAATAATCTGATTCCGATGAGTTGAATGTATTTGACACATCGTCAAACACAAAAGACTGCCTCTTTCGCAAGAGACAGTCTTTCTTTAAATTAATTTTTTTTATGCAAATTACATCATGCCACCCATTCCGCCCATTCCGGGGTTCATTGGGGCTGGATGTTCTTCTTTGATGTCCACCAGAACGCATTCTGTTGTCAGGAACATTCCGGCAACCGAGGCTGCATTTTCGAGCGCCACGCGGGTAACTTTTGTGGGGTCGATAACGCCAGCCTTAAACAGGTCTTCATATTTGTCGAGATAAGCGTTGTAGCCTGTATCGCCGGCGCTTTCTTTGACTTTCTGAACAACTATCGAGCCATCGACGCCTGAGTTTTCGGCAATTTGACGGAGCGGTTCTTCGATTGCGCGTTTCACAATCTGGATACCTGTATTTTCGTCATCGTTGTCGCCTTTGAGTTTGTCGAGTGCGGGGATAGCGCGGATATAGGCAACGCCGCCGCCGGCAACAATGCCTTCTTCGACGGCTGCGCGGGTTGCGCTGAGAGCGTCGTCCACGCGGTCTTTCTTTTCTTTCATTTCGACTTCGGATGCTGCGCCAACATAGAGAACAGCCACTCCGCCTGCGAGTTTGGCAAGCCGTTCCTGCAATTTTTCGCGGTCATAGTCGGAAGTAGTGATCTCCATCTGTTTGCGGATTTGTCCGATACGGGCGTCGATGGCTTCTTTTGCGCCAGCGCCGTTGATAACGGTGGTATTTTCCTTGTTGATAGAGATTTTTTCGGCTGTTCCAAGCAGGCTGATATCTGCTGTTTCGAGGGTCAGCCCTTTTTCTTCGGATATAACAGTTCCACCGGTGAGAACTGCAATATCTTCAAGCATTTCCTTGCGACGGTCGCCAAAACCGGGGGCTTTGACGGCGGCAATTTTCAAGGCTCCGCGCAGGCGGTTTACCACGAGAGTTGCCAGCGCTTCACCATCGACGTCTTCGGCGATAATGAGCAGTGCGCGACCCTGTTGGGCAACCGGTTCGAGAACGGGCAGCAGGTCTTTCATTGTCGAAATCTTTTTGTCGGTAATCAGCACCAGCGGATGTTCCAGAACGGCTTCCATTTTTTCGGTATCGGTCATAAAATATGCCGAGAGGTAGCCTCTGTCGAACTGCATTCCTTCAACCACTTCAACCACAGTATCAGTGCCTTTGGCTTCTTCGACGGTGATAACGCCTTCTTTGCTGACCTTGCCCATTGCTTCGGCAATAAGTTTGCCGATAGTGGTGTCGTTATTGGCAGAGACGGTTGCAACCTGTTCGATTTTTTCGATATTGTTGCCCACTTCCTTGCTTTGTTCGCGGAGGCTGTTTACAACGGCAATCACAGCCTTTTCGATACCGCGTTTCAAGCACATTGGGCTGGCGCCGGCGGTAACGTTTTTCAAGCCAACGCTGACAATAGCCTGCGCCAGCACCGTAGCGGTAGTTGTTCCGTCGCCTGCGATATCGGCGGTTTTCGACGCCACTTCGCGCACCATGTGAGCGCCGATGTTTTCATAAGCATCGGGCAGTTCGATTTCTTTTGCAACTGTTACTCCGTCCTTTGTGATTTGCGGAGCGCCGAATTTCTTCTCGATTACCACGTTACGTCCTTTGGGACCGAGGGTAACTTTCACGGCGTTTGCCAGAGCATCCACACCCGATTTCATCAGGTTGCGTGCTTCTATGTTAAATTTAATTTCTTTTGCCATAAATTTTTTTAATTTTAAAAGTTATACAATAGCTAAAATGTCTGAAAGTCGCATGATGAGATAATCCTTGCCGTCCACAGAAATTTCCGTTCCGGAATATTTTCCATAAAGGACTTCATCACCTGTTTTTACTTCCATCGGTTCGTCTTTTTTGCCCGGACCTGTTGCTACAACAATTCCGCGCTGGGGTTTTTCCTGTGCGGTATTTGGGATATAAAGACCGCTTGCCGTCTTTGCATCTGCCTCTTTCGGCTCTACCACAACCCTGTCTGCTAAAGGTTTTATACTTACTGTCATTTCTTTATACATTTTTTATAGTTAAACATATTTTAAATATTAAAATTTTATATTTTCTGTTTCTAACCTTATCATAATTTGTGCCAATCTGAAAACCGTCTGTTTTTCTGACAAAATGTCAGGTTTACCGGCAAAACCGTTCAAAAATATTGACAAAATTTCCGCCTCACGTGTCAAATTTCCCCAACATCGTTACGCCCTGCCTCTGTGTCAAAGAATGCCGCCCACGCCGGTTTCTATTCTTAGTTCTGAGATATAACTCCTGTATTATAAACTGTTTACCTCATTTATTCGCTCCTGTTTCTTCGATTTTTTTGCTAAATCTTTTTTTGAGGTGCTATTGATAAAATATCTATTAGAATATTATTAAGAAATGAACGTCATATCAATCCAAGTCCCGCAGGGACTTTTTTAGTGATTAATGATTAATGATTAGTGATTAATGCCTGCGGCGGCTGACATTCTGAGCCGTTTACGCAGCCCATCCGCCGCAGGCATTATTCAGTTA
>JAITIA010000224.1 GCA_031279695.1 Prevotellaceae bacterium
AAAGCCACCGGTTAATAATGTGCAGTCCCTGCGGGACTTTCCGCCGCAAGCACTGACCGCCGCAGGCAATTTTTCCTTATAAAAAAATTTTTTCATAGCACCTCAAAAAAAGATTTAGCCTTTTTTTTCCGACTTTTCGGACAGACACTATTTGGTTGCAATCGGGTAATCTCTGCGGACAAACGGCGCGGGTTACAGGTCTATTCTCATACAGTCCTTTGCATCAATTGTAATTTGCTTTCCGGAAGGAAGTGATACTGTGTGTTTTATATCGTCTATATTCACCAGAAACAATACTTTTTTATTACCGCGCCTTTTTTTCCATTCAGCGCCTCTCACAACCGGTGATTTTGCATAGTTATGAAACTGTTTTTCAGGATTATCGCCCGATGGTATTATTTCTTTCAAAAAATGACCACCGTTAAAAAATTGATGTTGTTGTTTACGGAAAAGCATCATTTTTTTAAAAAATTCAATCTCTTCTTTTGCATTTTCTTTTGTTAATGCAATCGGGTCTATCCAGCCTAATTGAGCGCCCCAAAGCAACGACATCATATTTAAGTATCGGAACGAACCATTTGTCAAATCGGCAGGAGTATAAGTAAAGGCGCTGGTAATCACCCTGTCCGAATATACCAGCGGAAAGAGGGGAACGAGGTTGCTTTTGCGTATCGGGCTGTTGACCATCAGCAACATGTCGAAAAGATCGATATAACACTCGGCATTTTCTTCGGTAGTCAAAATATTGCCTTTTTTCAGGTGATTTGTTCGAATATCGGTCATTAAATCCCGATATGCTCTCACCCAAAATTCGCCTCCGCCTTTTGCATGTCCATGATTATCAGCCCAACACGGATTAGAAGGCGCTGCCGCTATCTGATCGATATACACTCCTGCTGTTCCAATTTCGTCCTGAATTTTCCAAATAAGGTCTTTTTGAATGTTTTGCCATATTGCAGAAGCCGGACAGCTTACCGTGTTAGGTACTTTTGAGCCATATATTTCGATATAGGGTGTGCCGTCGGATTTCAGACATGAGACTTCTTTTCCGTTCATTGTTCGATAACTTGTGGTTGCCGAGTCCCACAGCCGTCCGTTAATGTATGGAATTACATAACCTCCAAGTTTTTGTGTTTCCGCCACCATTGCAGTAAAGCCTTTTTTGGGAGGAAAATATTCGGGGTATTTGGTGTCAAAAGGATGGTGATGCCATACATACCAATGCAGTCCGACGCCTTTTCCGAGTATTTTTATCGCTTCCCGCACAGCCTCCATCACGTTGTTGTTCACTCCCGTAGGTCTTATCCAGACATCTGCTTCGTATATCCATTTTGGGCTGTTGTGCGACGACAGGGTTTTCCTGCCCCATTCGGTGGTGTAGGTAAACGGTTTATACCATTGGGTTACAGCTGTTTCCCATTCCCCGAAACAATATCCTGTAACGGTAGTCCACGGCAAGCGAAAAGCGCCTTTATTTTTATGCGACCACTCTTCGGAGGTGGTAATTCCCGTATAAAAAACAGTATTGTTGCCCGAACAGTTGATTTGGTATGTTTTATCGGACGCCCCCAAGTCTTTTGTTGAATAATAAAAACATTCATTATCATTGTGCATCAAAACAAGTTGCATCGCTCCTGACGCCGAAGGGTAACGGGAAGATAAAGAGGTGGATGGCTCTAAAATATATTCAGCCCCCCAGCCGGCGGACAGTATGAGTTTTGAGTTTTGCGGACGGCACACGGCAATTCGCGGAAAGTTCAGCCCGGAGATAATCCAATTTTCGGGCAAGTCGGCTTCAATATCCCATTCTATCAAGTCCGAATTTTTACTCAGCGTAATTAACATTCTGACTGCGTGTTTTTTATCTGCCGTCAGAGGTATTTCCCATGTAAAAATCAAGGTTATACTTTTGTTTTTACTGTCTCTTTTTTCTACGCCTTTATAATGAGCCTGTTCGGGCGTCATGGTATGGTTTTTGCCGTCTGCGCCTCTGTACGTTATTTCCCATGGATGAGTGTTAAAACCGTCAACGGGAGCCATTTGCCGTGAATTAAATTTCATCCCGTACATTTTATACGTGTTTTTGTTTGAAAATACGAGTTCGATATTTTTGTTTTGCAAAAATACGCTATCCTCTGTAAAACAGGCTGTTGGGGCGTAAATTTTATCGCCCTTTTTCATTGTGATACGCTCCTGTGCCGGCATTGTGCCGCATCCAAAAACAAAAACCATAATAATAACAATTAATCTTTTCATAATATTTGCTGTATAAAAGTTTATAATATCCTTATTACCAGAGCATTTGCAAAAAATATGCGCTCCGGACATACTATTGAAATTTTGTGCAAAATTAGAACAAAAATTTAGAATTTCCAAACTCTGGATACGAAGTTGAAAAAAAGATTGAGCCGTTGTATCATTCGATGAAAGATTTTTGAAAAAAATATTTCATCACAAACAAATATAAATCAATTTATTAATGAATTTTTTAACATTTTTTATGAAAATTTAACATTCTATCTCGGAAATTTGTATTATCTTTGTACTGTAAAAAGTTTATCTTTTTTATGGAAGATAAATATAAACAGATGTTTGATAAAAAATTTGTGTTATGAAATGTGGAAAAAACTTGTTTTTGTTGATGGCGCTGATGATACTGCCAATTGGGTTGAGCGCCCAAGCCATTGAATATGAATATGATGCTTCTGGAAATCGCGTAAAACGCAGTATATCAACAAGAAGCATGGAGATTGATACGGCGTTGCTGTACCAAACAGTGGCGGATAGTATTGATATGGACAAAATGAATGATTTTGACCTGATTGTTCACTCCGACGATGAGAATGTCGAGGATAAAACTCTGAATGTCAAGGTATATCCCAATCCTACCTCCGGCATTTTAGACGTTGAGGTGGATAATTTGCAAGCAAACCAGCGAGCACGGCTGGAAATATACACTTTTGCAGGACGTCAGGTGAAACGCATTGAACGACTGCAAAATCGACAATCGCTGGATATTTCAAACCAGCCGGCAGGTATATACTTGTTCCGTATTGTGGTGGACGAAAAATCGGCAACGTTGAAAGTTATTAAACAGTAAAAATCAGAATACTATGAATGCTAAAATTACTTCTTTTCAGAAGGGAACTTCTAATAATTGCTTTTTCCACGTTGCACTGCGGCTCGAAAATACTCATTTACTATATGTAAACTCCGCTTTTCTTGCCTTGTGCGCCTTGAAAAATCTAATTATTAAAAGTCCCCATAAAATCGGCAAGGGAATCACAATTTTGAATATTGTAATTGCTCTATGTTTCTCATACTCTGTGTGTGCGCAAACGGGAAATACTCTGCAAAATCCAATTGTTGCGGGGACATTCAGTGCAAGTTTTGCTTATTCCAATACGCAGAATACCAATAACTTTACTGATAATTATCATCAAATTAAATCTACCCGTACAAAAGATGTGTATTACAGATTTACAATAAATCAAAGAACCTCCATATCGGCAACTCATTGTGGTTCAACCTTATATGATACATATATGTTTTTGCTGGATGCTTCAGGAAATTTGATAGCATCCTGCGATGATTTTCAGGGTCCGGGAACGAGTCCTTGTGGCAATAATGATCTTTTGTCGGTGATACGCAGGGTATTAAGCGCAGGAACTTATTATATTGTCTCCGAAGGCTGGAATGCAAACGGCAATATTACGACTAATATTTCCGGAACGCCGTCGCCACTTATCGTGGGCAATACCCTGCACAATCCAATTGTTGCAGGAACATTCAATGCAAATTTCAATTATTCCAACACCCAGAATACCAGCGATTATTCCAATGATTTTCACCAGATTAAAGGTACGGCTACGAGAGATGTGTTTTACAGTTTCACAATAAGCAAAAAGATGAATGTCGTTGTAAATCACTGTAATTCTGCACTTGCGGACACATACTTGTTTTTGCTGGATGCTTCGGGAAATCTGATACAGTCGTGCGATGATTATTCTGGCGATGGAATGTGTGTTCAGGCATTACACTCGTTTATTCGAAGGGATCTGAACGCCGGAACTTATTATCTTGTTTCAGAGGGATATAGTAGTGATGGCAGCATTACTACAAATATTACGGGCTATGTTGATGAATTTGGCTACGCCGAATTACCCGATGAATATAGTACTGAATCTGTTGCTGTTGGCTCGCTGTCCGGGGCGTTTGACGTTTCGGCTTCGGGAGGCGGAATATATTCAATCCCGATAGACGTTCCGCCCGGAATTGGAGGAATACAGCCTGCGCTGGCGATAGGTTATAACAGTCAGGCTGGCAATGGAATAGCAGGCTGGGGGTGCAATATTTCGGGAATATCGGCAATTACCTGTACACCAAAAACTGTGTATCACGACGGTACAGCACGGGGAATCACCAATTTACCCGACGACGCCTTTATGCTGAACGGTCAAAGACTGATTCTGGTTTCGGGCAGTCCGGGCAATGGCGTTGCGGCATATAATCCTGAAGCCGACCCGTTTACAACAGTAACCATGCAAGGCACAAAAGCAGCAAACAATATCTGGTTTGAGGTGAAAACCAAAGACGGAATGATATATCATTATGGCAAAAATTCCTCTACCCGACAGGAATACAGGTCGTTAAATCCGCTCAGATATAACGCTTGGTATCTGGAATATGTTGAAGACTTGTTGGGCAATTACATGTCGTATTCTTATTTTACATCACAGAATGTGCTCTATTTGAGCAGTATTACGTATGGAAAAAATAAAAACGAAACAAGCTCGCTGCAAAATACAGTATCGTTTACCTACGAAAGCCGCCCCGACCCAATAAAAGCATGTATTACATATTTTAATATGTCGATAACACAGCGACTGTCGAGAATTACATGTAAAACAGGTTCTTCCGTGTTCCGCGACTATCAGTTGGGATATACCAATGCCGATAGTTTTTCGCGTCTGACTTCGGTAACGGTAAAAAATGGAGCAGGCGAAGCATTGAAACCCACGCAATTAGGCTGGACGTATTTGCCTGTATTGAGCCAATCGACCTCTACGCCTACCATAACAGGCTCTCAACCAAATACTTCGTATGGAGATCATAGTTGGCTTGCCGTTGATTTGAATGGCGACGGGTTGAGCGATTTGGCAAGTGTGTATCTACATAACTCTATACATTATGTATGTATATATCTGGCAAAAAAGGATGCATCTGGAAATCTGCAATATACGGTCGATTCATATTATGGTCTCGGTTCAACTTTTACATATAAAGACTGGAAAGAAACGAAAGATGGCTGTGCAGCCTTGGATTTTAATGGAGACGGTATAAATGAGTTGCTTATACCATACGCCAGTCATGTCAATATAGGTTTTGAGTTTTACGGCAATATCCATATTAATAAAATCAATTGTACTTTAAAAAACAGCACTGAAATGCCGCTGTATGCTGCCGGCGATCTTAACAACGATGGAAAAGAGGACATTATTTATGTGGAAAAAGAACACAGTTCGGGTAATTATCCGTGTAAAATACTGCGACATCCCTCAGAAATTGTGGATTTCAGTCTGAATTTATCATCAAGACCGGAACACATATTTCTTACCGATTTTAATGGCAATGGGATGAAGGATCTTATGCTTATACATAGTGCTGGATATTCCATTTTTTGGAATCAGGGCGGCAATATGCCATTTTCCAACTCAAGTAGAACAAATGGAACAAGTATCAGTTCTATCAATTTATATTTTCCGCAGGTAGATGATCTTACAATAAAAAGGATCATTCGTATAGGAGATTTTAACGGAGATGGTTTGCCGGATTTCCTTCACAATGTTACATCTTCCAACCAATGGTATTTTGTTTTAAATTCGGGTGATGGTACATTTACTACACAGTTAGCCTGTACTTTGGATTTGTACGATCAGGATTTTACAAATAAGGATAATGATCGGCTTAGCTGTCAGGTCTTTGATTTCAACAGCGACGGCAAGTCGGATGTGGTTATAACCAAGGCAATGTATGATAAAAAAAAGGATTTGTTTGCTACATGGGGGCAGTTCAGGCAAACGTACACATGCTGGATGCAATCGACAGGAACTTCGCTTGTACAGGTAAAATCTACCTCTATTGCCAGTGAAAACGACGCCTTTGCAAGACTGTTTACTGTTGGCGACTTTAACGGTGACGGACAGGCTGACCTCTTTAATTTGGGATATGACTGTTATAATGGAGGTGTTGCATACTCAAGTAGAACACAATTTAAAATATACAGAAATCCCTCACTTACAGCAAACAGCGGAATGCTGACTTCAATTACCGATGGCTTTGGAAAAACCACTCGTATCAGTTATGATAAACTCACCAATCCGGCAGTTTATACCCAAAAATGGTGGATTACACGATTTATTGTGGATTTTATGGCGCCGTTAACATTGGTTAAATCTGTGGTTTACGATAATGGTGTTGCCGGAACAATGACTCAAAACTATCAATATGCAGAAGCAAAAATGTCCATGGAAGGCAAAGGGTTTCTTGGGTTTCTGTCCACAACGGCAACAAATTCCGCAACAGGAGTAACAACATCATCGACAACGGATTTGCACGGGACATATTTAGTGCCTGACAAGACTACGGTGACAACCACTGTTGGACAAACAACTTCCACTGTTAAAACGGAATATACTATTGTAAACAAAGGTGGTATAAGGTATTTTATGTATCCTCACACAAAAACAGAAACGGATTTGGATGGCAACGCAACAACAACAACATATAAATTTGACCCGACTTATGGAAATATTACCGAAGAAAAAATAGCCGCCAATGCAAACATGTATCGTACAGCGCAATACTCCAATTATGTTTCCGCCGGCGGAACCATGCCGCACAAACCGCAAACCATAAATGAAACGCAAAAGCATGAAAACGATGGAAAGACCTTTACGCGCAAAACATCGCTGACTTACAATACAAAAGGCAGGGTTACGAAAAAGATAGAAAACGACGGAACAGTACCTCTGACCACCGAATATTCCTACGACAATATTGGAAACCCCGTTTCGCAAAAAATCAGCGGCGCCGGACTGAGTACCATTACTTATTATACTGTTTACGACGCCAATAAACGCTTCCCCGTAAAAACGTATTCCGCCCCCGATTATGCCGTAAATACCTTTACTTAC
>JAITIA010000225.1 GCA_031279695.1 Prevotellaceae bacterium
CCTTGTCCCAACAGCCGTGGCTGGTTCGCTGCCGGAGGCTAAAGCCACCGGTTAATAAAGTGTCGTCCCTGCGGGACTTTGCAGATATGCCATTTTTTCGAGTTTTCGGACGGACACTATATATTTTATCAATAACACCTCAAAAAAAGATTTAGCCCTATTTCAGCACCACTCCGCTTTGTTGGCGTATCAGTACATCGCGGAACGCATCGTCGGACGAGATGCCGCTTTTGGCATATATTGTATCTGTTTCCGTGTAGATGGTGGAAAAGACGAAAGTTTCTATCGTTTTATTTTTTTCGTCCCAGTAGAGAGGTCCTTCGGTTTCGAGGCGTTTTTTTGTTAAAAGATTGCGGGCGACCACGTTGCCGATAGCGGTAAAAAAATTCGGTTTTTCTTTCAGGGTTGCACTGTCGGCAACCAGCGTAGTTTCCAGAACATTGACGCTGTCCATCATTTTATAGGAATTAACATGCAAACCTTCGGGAAAAATATAGAGAGCTGTATCGTTGCGTTTGTTCATGATTGCTGTTTTGGCAAAAACCTCGTTGATGAGAATACCTTTGTTTGTGTATATGATTTTCAGGTTTTTTGCCTCCTCTTCGGGACGTTCCAGAATTTCGGCGTACGATACTTTTTCGACCGTATCGGTTGAGCAGGAAAAAATGGTAGCGCCGTATAACAGCGCCACCATTATCATTATTTTATGAAAATTGAGTCTCAAAATATAAGAGAACTTCTAATAATTAGATTTTTCAGGGCGTACATCATTGTTCTCTTGTCCGCACAACAGTTGTTTCATTAATCATTCCGCACTTCACGGTATATTTTTCTCCGTCGGTGATATTGAGGAAAAATGCGTCCGATTTGAGCGGGAAATACTGCGAGAACATGTTTATGCTTTTGTTTGCTTCGGCGGTCAGGGTGGGGTCGAGTTGTTTTGCTCTTGCAAACTGGTCAACAGCAACCCAATATATTGCGCCTTTGCTGACTGCGTCTTCGTCGCAGGCTTTCATCTGACCGTATGCCGTTCCGAGCAGGAAGTATGCTTTGCCGTTTCGGGGCTGAGCGGCTATCGACTGGCGGGCATAAGTTACTGCCTGACTGATGTTTTTTTCTTTTAGATAGAGTGTGCCAAATTCCTGATAGTATCTGGCTTTGTCTTCGACATTAGTTTCTGTATCAACGGCTTCCTTAAAATACTGGGCGGCTTTTTCCTTGTCGCCTTTCGAGTAGTACATCCGCGCCAGACCGTATGAGGCTGAGGGCGACGGGCTGAGTTTGTTGTATGCTTCGACGCCTTCGTAGTAGAGTTCGCTTTCGGTGCATTCTTTTGATGTGAGCAGGGTTACAACGAGTTTCACCACTTCGATATTGTCTTTGTTGGCATTGAATTTTTCGCTGAGCACTTTTATCAGGTTTTCGCAGTTGGCGGCGTCGGTGGTCAGAAATGCGCTTTCGATACCTGCTTTGAGCTGGCTTTTAATGGTATCGTCGGGTGCGGCTTTGACTTGACGGTCGGCAATATCGGACATTTTGGTATAGATATCGGTAAAATCGGCAAGTGTCATTTCGTCCTTTTCAAACATGGTTCGGGCAACCAGCATTCCTTTGGCAACGGGCAGCAGATCAATCTCGTCGCTGTTTTCAACAACTGCCATATATGCGTCGAAAATTGCCTTGTTGTTTGTGGGGCGAAAAGTCTGTATGTCAATTGCTTTATTGTACAGCAGTTCGGACTTGTCCTTGGGGTTAAAGTATTCGATACGACGGTCGTAGAGAGAGAGCAGGGTATCAATTCTGCTTTCTTTGAGCGTCGGGTCGGAGGAGTCCTTTATCAGGTTGCGCATCATAATTATTCCGTGGATATAAAAATTCTGACTTGCTCTGGGACAGAGGTCATAGATTGTACGCCAGGGGACAAGCGCCGCTGCGTAGTTTTTACTTTTGTACTCCGTCTGATAGGTCTGTAAACTCAACAGGCAGTTGATACTGTCGTCCGGAGTTGCTCCGTATTTGCCCTTTTGAGCGGATACATCTACCGCGCAACAAATCGACAGGGCAAAAATTGCAATTTTTAATGTCTTCATAACTCTTAATTTTATTCTTTATATACTGTTTTAAATTCAAAATTCGTCTAATTATACCCTGAAATATACTGAAAATATACCAGACTTAACCGTTTTGTTGATTGTGTATCAGAATTTTACTTAACCCGAACACAATCGAATTTGAAAATACAAATATAGAACATTTTATTTTTGTAGCAAAATAAAATGCATCGCCACCCGTAAAAATTATTTTTCGGTCGGGATATTTTTCGATATAATACCTGATTTCTCCGATAATGCCGTTTATCACGCCGGCTTCGATTGCCGTTTGTGTGCTAATGCCCACTTGCGGCGTATTTTTTTCTCCCGCAATTTGTTTTTTTTCTCCCACAATTTGTTTTTTTTCTCCCACAAAGGGCACAAAGCCCACAAAGGTTTTGTTTTTTTTCTCCCACAAAGGGCACAAAGACCACAAAGGTTTATTGTTTTTTTTCTCCCGCAAAGGGCACAAAGACCACAAAGGGTTATTGTTTTTTTTCTCCCACAAAGGACACAAAGTCCACAAAGGGTTATTGTTTTTTTTCTCCCGCAAAGGGCACAAAGACCACAAAGGTTTATTGTTTTTTTTCTCCCACAAAGGACACAAAGACCACAAAGGTTTATTGTTTGACTTTGTGTGCTTTGTGGGATATTTTGTTTCCGCAAAATTGTTTGACTTTGTGGGCTTTGTGAACTTTGTGGGATATTTTGTTTCCGCAAAATTGTTTGACTTTGTGAACTTTGTGGGCTTTGTGGGATATTTTGTTTCCGCAAAATTGTTTGACTTTGTGGGCTTTGTGGGATATTTTGTTTCCGCAAAATTGTTTGGTTGCGGGCTTATCAGCGGCAAACTGTTTGTGAATGTGTGCAGGGCTTTGAAGCGGATAGCCAGTCCGGGCGAAATATTTCCGCCAAGAAAAGTATTGTTGCTGTCGATAAAATCGATTGTAATGGCAGTGCCGAAATCGAAAACGATAAGATTAGTGTTTGGAAAACAGGCATTTACTCCGACTGCCGTTGCAAGTCTGTCGCTGCCGAGCGTTTCCGGCGTTTGGTAGCGATTTTTTATCGGCACGGGCGTTTGCGGCGTAAAATGCATAAACTGTTCAAGTTTACTGTTTATCAGGTCAAGCATTTCGCTGTCCACTGCTCCCGATGCGGCATAAATTCCGATTTTCAGTTGAGGAAAGAGGTCGAAAAGTTTATGCAAATCGGCGGGAGTTTCATATACCGTTGAATACAGTATTCCTGTATCTGTTTCTACTACAAAGAGTTTTGTGCGGCAGTTTCCTATGTCGGCAACGAGATGTTTCAATGTTTTACGGTTGATATTTGGCAATTCGGTAAATTTGCTCATAGTCGTCGATATTCATCAGTTCGGCGAGAGTTGTTGTTGGTGAATTTTTCATATATCGGGCAACAATTTTGTACCCAATCCAGCAACAGGCTTTTCCGGGCGATTCGGTTGTAAATTCCGACGTATAGGGAGCGATGTCTATCAGTTTCTTTATTGTCAAAGGATTGCTCGAGAACAGCAGTTTGTTTTCAACGAGATGTATCCACATGTTTTTTTCGTTGTTTTCGCACCATTTCATCTGTTCGGGGGTAAAGCCGAATATCCGAAATTCCGGCTCGTCGGGCAGCATGTTTATTGCGGCATAAAGTATTTTACCTTCGTAAATCATTCTGAACAGAAGGCTGTTATGTTTGCGGGCGTCGAAAAACCACTCGCCCGTTATCCAGGCTAAAACACAGTCGGATAATATTTTTTTTCCTGTCATATTCAGGCACATATATTTGTAAAATCCCAGTTCGGCGTATATTCGGCAATCGTCGCCGAGATATTTGTCGAGCCCGATGGCGAGAACGCTGTCGGTCATTATCAGCGAATGACAGAAACCCGCTATGTATGTGCGCAGTTGAGGGAGGGCTTTGTCGGGAAACCAGTATCGATAATAAGCCAGTGCAAGGTTGAGCTGCGCGGTCAGTTCGTCGAGATTCGGATACTGTGCTTTGACCATCGAATCGGCGATACGAACCAGGGAATCAGCTCTGAACATTTCGAGATTTCGGTCAAAATCTTCGTCGCCATATTTGCCTATTTCCAGTATCTGTTCGGTATATCGGTCAAAAAAGTCGCCGTATTTTTGCGACAGTTCTGCGCCCGAATACCGGAAAATATCCCTGTCGAGACGTTGAATTTCGACGGCTGGCATCAGTCCGGAAATATCGGGACGGCGACTTTTGCATGCCGTCAGACCGACCAGCGTCAGCACGACTGCCAGTTTCAACAGAATATTTCCGTTTTTCATGTGCGAAAATACTGATTTATTTTGCTTCCCATCCGTAATCGACATATCGCCACGAGAAGCGATTTTTTTTATCGACTTCCACAATCAGATAGCCTTCTTCCGTTCCGTGATGGTTGCCGCGCCACCACGCTGCCGACACTGCTCCGCCGGTAACATAGTGAACTCCCTGTAAGAGCATCTCTTCGTGCAGATGCTGATGTCCCTGCAAAACAAGTTTCAGGTTATGTTTGTCGAAAACTTTGAGCAGCTCCTTATAATTGGCAATCACATCGACCATAACGTATTTGCCCTCAACAACAGGATAATACATCGAATAGACGGGCACATGGGTTGATACCACAATCGGGGTTGTTGCCGGCACCGATTCGAGTTCTTTTTTGAGCCATTCCATTTGTTCGTCGCCAACAACATAGCCCTGCACGTCCTTTTTGTGCTGCACCGAGTTGATTACAAAAAAGCGGACGCCGGCGTTTTCGAAGGTATAATAAGTTTTTCCGAAAAAGGCTTTAAACATTTCATCTCCATCAACATATCCGCCATCCTTGTCGTAGTACCGGTCGTGATTGCCGATTGTGGGATAATATTTTATTCCGGTTTCATCGGCAATTTTTTTGAAGCCGGCATACAGGTTTTCAGCGGTCTGTTTTTCGCGATTGTGCGACAAGCCGTCGATATCGTCCAAATCGCCGCCAAAGATAATGAATTCAACTTTTTCGCTTTTGATTTTGTCGAGCGCTTTTTGAAAACCCTTCAGCTGTTCTCGCGGGTATCCGTTGTGCAGGTGAACGTCCGTTGCAAAAGCAAAACGGAGCTTGACGCCCCTCTGAGCAAACATCGTCGAAGAGGCAAACATCAGTGCAAATACTGCTAATAATAAAATTTTTCTATTCATAACTATCTAATTTAATTTGTAATACGTTTATAATTGATTATTAAATTTCGATGCAAAGGTAAGGTTTTTTTTTGAATTAATGATTAATGACTGCGGCAGCATTGTCCGAACTGTGATTTTAGAGTGATTTTAATGATTTTTGTGATTGCTGGGACTTTCCGTCCCAGCCTATCCGCCGCAGGCATTTTTTCCTTATAAACAATTTTTTTCATAGCTCCTCAAAAAAAGATTTAGCCAAATCAAAAATTCATAATTCATAATTCATAATTCATAATTCATAATTCATAATTCATAATTCTCACCATATTCTTATTTTTTTCCCGACATCAAAAAATGGTCCCGGCAGTGGTTTGGAGGAACGGGTATTACCGAGATAATCCTTATCGAACACAATGTTTGAGCCGTCGGATGATTCAAATTTCCGGGTTCCGGGTTCAAGTGCATCGACGTTCCACGACGAGATGATTTCGCCCAATAACTTTTCCAGCCCCTGCGCTGTGATGGTTATGTAAACCTTATCGCCATCTTCTTCCAGTATCCAGCCGGCATTGTCGAGCGCACGCGATTCTTCGCCTGCAGCGGGTTTTGCCTTACCCGAATAAACATTGCCGGCAACACTTATCGGCAAATCTTCCGGTGGTGAATAATTATTGAGGTCATACGACATTGATTTCTGCGGAGTATAGCCCTTCACTTTGATTTGCCGGACAACGTCCTGTGTTCCCTGCATAAACAGATTGTTGCGATAAGCATTGCCGCCGGAGAGGAATGATGCCTGTCCGATGGTTGCCGTCGAATGGGGATGGTAAAAAGGTATTTTTCTGTTTTTATCACGATAAACCCAAAACTGTCCGCCAAAAAGATTATGGACATACAAACCGCTGCTGCCGCCGTCCCATATTGTCCATGGCGATGCAAAAATATTATTGTCCACAATAAAAGGACCGTTAAGCCCTTCGACCATCAGGTCGCCGGCATTTTCCAGATTGTTGTAAAGCAGATTTTGTGTGATACGCAGTCCCTGATTACCGGGCATATCAATCCAAATCCCGCGCAGACAGCGAAAGATTTTGTTGTGCCGGATAACTGCGTCGTTGGCGGCGTGGAATTTGATGCCGGCAATCTCATATCCGCCAAACTGTCGCTGCACCCAAATATCGTGAATCACATTGTCTTCGATTACCGAGTTCAGAGCGCCAAACTGACCGCATATTCCAGCCTGTTCGCACCATGCAATTTCATTGCCGCGCACGATGTGCGAGCCAACAGTATTTGCATCCCAGATCATTTTGTTTCCTTCCGTAAACCATTCGGGCGTGTAGCCAAGCGTGATACCAGCGCATCGGGAATTGAAAACGGTGTTGTTTTCGATAATCCAGCCTTTGCTCCAGCGCGTGGCAATTATGCCAACCTGCCCCAGCCCCTGCGAAGGCGGCGCCCACTGCGTGGCTGCCTGACTGAAATGAAAACCCCGTACGGTGAGATTGTTCACTCCGGTAATGTTCGGATAAAAACAAGATTCACGGACGCTGATTTCCGTCGGTTTTCTGTTCGGATTGACGCCCTGAAAGTTTGCGTAGATAGTTGTTTTTTCGTTGTCCGATGAACAGTACCAAGTTAATATCGAGCCTTTGGGGTCATGTTCCATTGGCTGCGGGTCGATTACTTCGTCGAGCGTGGTTTTCTCGTAAAGCGCCTTTCCGTTCAGAAAAACGCCGCCGGTATGATGGATGCGCTTGTAGCCGTCGAACCAGCCATTTACATCCCCCGTACCGCGTATAAGGGTACGGTAGGGATTATGATTACCAAAAAAGGAATTTGGCAGCCTTACTTTCCAAACGTTTTTGTTGACTTTTTCCCATGAGGTAATCCGCTCGGAACCTTTAATTTCAACGTGCTCTTTGGGCGCCGCCCGATATACTACTCCACTGCGCGGCGGGCTGACGCATTCGCGGTAAGTTCCGGCATGAACGGTAATTATATCGCCTGTTTGCGCTGTTTGCGCCGCTTTGTTAATTGTGCGGAACGGCGCGGCGGCGGTGCCGGCGTTGGCGTCGTTGCCCTTAACGGAAACGTGCCATTCTGTGCCTGCACCTTGCGCATTTGCTTTACCAACAATGTTCTGCAATCCGATAGACAGAACTGCAATCAAAATAATTATAACTCTTTTCATACTATTTAATGTTTAAAATTTGCGACAAAAGTAAAGAAAAATTACGAATTACGAATTACGAATTACAAATTATGTGATTGTCAGAGGACAATCTCTTGTTCCGACGAGGCGACGGCTCGTCTCAACAGACGGGAAGTGTTGGATATTGTGCCTCAATAGATACCTATTTGCTAAGAAAATGGAAATGAACACACAACAGATTGAAATAGAAGTTTAAAGAAGCCCAATAATCTAAATTTAGAAAGGCTCGGCGTCGTTTATTAAATTCGAGCAGTCAAATTTTTATTTCGACTGCTCGAATTTTTATTTCGAGCAGTCGAATTTGAAAGATTGAGCAGTCGAATTTGAAAGATTGAGCAGTCGAATTTGCGAGATTGAGCAGTCGGAAACATAAGAATTGATTTTGTACGGCACTTTTTTTATGGTTCTACTGGGAATTGTGTGGAAACTTTTGTTTTCAATAAATTATCGACACAAACTCCTTTTCCCCAAGCGCCCTTAGTAGTGTCCGTCCGAAAACTCAAAAAAATGGTATATCAGCAAAGTTCCGCAGGGACGACACTTTATTAACCGGTGGCTTTAGCCTCCGGCAACGACCACGCCACGGCTGTTGGGACAAGGTTATACCTTGTCCACTCTATCTACGCAGGCTGTGCCTGCATTTGCATTTTTGTTGGCAGGCGCAGCCTACCAAGATAAACCGGACGAGGCTGTGCCTCGTCCGAACAACTGGACTGCACATTAAATCAACAAATTTCACATTCCGTCCCTACAAGACGGTTTGCTCCGTCGCAATCTCTTGACCGGCAAACACCGTAGAGACGTTGCATGCAACGTCTCTACATTGCGCCGCATAACGCCGTCGCAAACAATCTTCGCAGAGACGCACGCCGTGCGTCTCTACATCGTCGCAAACATTCCCCTCTTTTGGAGGGGGCAGGGGGAGGTTTACAAAAATTATTAAAATCAATCTAAAACCACAGTTCAGACGAAAAAAATGCGTTTTAAAACTGTTGTGTTTCAGGAAAATCACAAAAAAATTTTGTCAGTTAATTTATTTGTTATACTTTTGCGCTTTGAAATCAAAATATGTTGAAGTAACATGCATCAAGTGTGTGTTCATGGAATTTGAAGGAGAAAAACAAGGGTTGATTTTTAGATTTTAGTGTTTTTTAAGATTTGTAGATTAATTTATTGTTTTTGACATGATTGAATATAGTTTTAGTCCTTTTTACGGATTTTTAGTTGCCCTTGACGCAGAGACTGTTCTGTGCGGTGGCATTGTATTTGCATGTACCGAGAGAGAGAGAGAGAGAGAGAGAGAGAGAGAGAGAGAGAGAGAGAGAGAGAGAGAGAGAGAGAGAGAGAGTAGATCAGCGAGTTACGGGCTTTTTGTGAAAGGCTCTGACGCCATATATAAAACAACCGCAATATCGGGCAAAAGTCTGGTATTGCGGTTGTTTTATATATTGAAGCAAACGCAACAAATTTCAAATTCAGACAATCATACTGTAAATCCGATAAAAACGGATTTTATACTATCAAAATGGAGTTCAGAAACCATTTCAAAAACGGGGCGTATCCGAAAAGCCTTACGAGTAGGAAATTTTAAACTTAGTTATTTTTTATGAAGTTAATTATTAGACAAATGTCCGTGGCGATAGTCGTTGCGGCATTAGGCATGAGCATTTGCTCGTGCGGAAACAAAAACAATGAGGACGGCGATGAAAACAAAGATGTGAAGACCATTGCTTTGACGTCGCCCGCAAACAACGCAACTATCGACTTGTCGAATGTTGCGAATGTTACTTTCAACTGGTCGCAGCTGGAAGGCATAAGCGGCTATACGCTAAAATTTTCGCCCACCGAATCGGGGCTGGCTTCATCGCAGGTAAGTATCAATGCCGGCAACGTTGGCAGCTATGTCCTTACATCGGAGGCGGCGGATAATTTTTTGGCAACCAACACATCAGCACAGCCGGGTGCAGCAATCGACATTTACTGGACAGTTGTGCCGACCACCCCAATGTCGAATGTGGAAAACACGGTGCGCAAGTTCAATGTCAAGCGCTTACCGGTTCCGGTAACTCCCGTGTTGGACATATCCACTGCAAGCCTTGTTTTTGGGGCAACTCCGGCAAGCGCGCAAAGCGTTGAAATTACGTCCAATATCGCGTGGAATGTCTCTGTCGAACCATCCGGATGGCTCTCTCCCTCACCCGTTTCGGGCACAAGCAACGGCACGGTCAGTTTTACTGCTTTGGCAAATACGAGCGCGGCTCGCAATGCCACCGTTACAATATCGGGAGCGGGCCTTGAACCAAAGACGATCAGCGTAATACAGGCGGCGGCAGGTGGAGGAAACAGCGCGGATATGGTAGGCACGTGGAACTTGAAAATATTGGAGATAGATCGCCGCATAACCGACAATAATCTGGCGGTACACACTACTCACCGATATGCCTCTACATTCACACTGAACAGCAACGGTACTTTTACTGGAGATGTTCCAATCCTGAGCGAAGAGAGTACAAATAGTGGCTCAGACGAAACCCGTTCATGGACTTACGCCAATGGGGAATTCAGTTTTCAGTACTACGATGCAGACCAACTCACTTACAGAGCGACTGTTACCTCATCGGAACTGATATTCGAGGTCGGCACGGCGGGCAGCAACAGCTACTACAAGGCAGTGTGTACGAAAGAGGCTGTTACCCTACCTCCAATACCCACCACAATAGAGCCTTATACCGGCAATGTGTCCACATTCTATGGAGTTTGGGTGATGACGAAAACAGAAGATGCTCAATACTATGGCAGAGGACTGGAATGGATGGAAATTTCTTTTCCCGTCGCCTCCGAAGTAAATAAATTGACAATCAATGCCGATGGCACATATACTCTAGTCTCCAAACTGGATACCGGTGACCAAGAAATTCGTACTGTCAGTGGGACTTGGACGTATTCCAATGGAATTTTGACGACTACAGATGATGAAGGAACAGAGACTGTGATGATAGACGCTGCATCTAATGCTTCGACATTAATTTTTAGCAGTATTGAAGTTGGTGAATACTACAGCCGCATAATTTTTACAAAAGTAAACTAACTCGGATGTTGTGTTTTCCGGTAAATTCCGCCGCCACAGTCGTTTGTGGCGGCGGTAATCCGGAAGATTGTGCGAATTTGAAAGCGGGTGATATTCTGCTTTAAGGCTACAAAAAGCCGGATTAGCAAGACAATACGCAAACTTGATTATACCAACAGCAAAGTGCTGAAAATACTTGAAAATGGTGTTGTTGAAAACAACATTAACAGCAACATTTCCAGTGAACCAAAAAAAATAAATTTTGCAGAATAAAATAACATTGTAATTTTACAGACCAAACTTTCTGAAAAAACAAAGTTTGGCTTATAATTCTGGTTCAACAGGGAATTGTGTGGAAAATCCATAGAACCCTTATTTTCAAAGGCGCCCTAAGTAGCCCTGATACCCAAGGTAAATCGCCCTTATTTTACTCTCAGAAGAAATAATAAGAGAGGTGAGACACGATTAATCACGTCTCTACACTGCCGTCCCGTAGGGACGGAATGTTGGTAGAAAACACAAACCCAACCTCGTAACCGCCGTCCCGTAGGGACGGAAGGTGGAATTTGTTGATTTAATGTGCAGTCCCTGCGGGACTTGGGCGACGTGGCGGGGTCGCTGCCGGAGGCTAAAGCCACCGGTTAATAAAGTGCAGTCCCTGCGGGACTTTGCAGATATGCCATTTTTTCGAGTTTTCGAACAAACACTATCTATCACAACAACACTTGTGCTGCCTGACCTGTTTTTCTTTTTGCGTACAAACATTCCGCAAAAGTACTCCTTTTTTTGCTTGCGTCACCCATTTAGGTGTCGCAAAAAATTATAAAATACTAATTTACAGGTTATTGAAAAATGAAAATTTTGAAAGTGTCAAAGTCAGGACTGGGACACCCAAATTGAATTTAACTCTGTGAGAATTGAATATTTGTAAGCAAAAAATATTTTTAGGGCGTTTATGCGATTCTCAGAGGCTTAAAAACGCTGGGACACCCAATGTCAAAGTCAGGAAGTGCAGTCCCTGCGGGACTTTGCTGATATACCATTTTTTTGAGTTTTCGGAGAGACACGAGTTATGAGTTATGAATGACCTGCGGACACGGCTGTTGGGACAAGGTTCTACCTTGTCCGCTCTATCTTTGCAGGCTTTGCCTGCATTTGCATCTTTGTTGGCAGGCATAGCCTACCAAGATAAACCGGACGAGGCACAGCCTCGTCCGAACAAGAGACGCACGGCGTGCGTCTCTGCGAAGATTGTTTGCGGCGGCGTTGTGCGGCGCAATGTAGAGACGGGGCGCGCCCCGTCTCTACGGTGTTTGCTGGTCAAGAGATTGCGACGGAACAAACCGTCCCGTAGGGACGGAATGTAAAGAGGTTGATTTAATGTACATTTCCTGCGGGACATAGCGGAGATTTCGGCATAAATCAATAGCACCTCAAAAAAAATTTAGCCAATTTTTCGGCAAAGCCACTAATCACTACTCTTTGTTGATATATATGAATATATTGCGGGGACGACGTAGAGTGTCATAAAGGTGGCGATAAACATTCCTCCAATCACGGCTATTCCCATTGCTACGCGGCTGTTCGAGCCTTCGCCTGAGGCGGTTGCAAGGGGGAGAATGCCGAGGATGGTGGCGGCGCTGGTCATCAGTATCGGGCGGAGGCGTTGGGCGGAGGCTTCGCGGATTGCCGACATTTTTTCGTAGCCGCGTTCCTTATACTGATTGGCAAATTCGACTATCAGTATGCCGTTTTTTGTAACCAGCCCAATCAGCATAATAATACCTATCTGGCTGAAAATGTTCATTGTCTGTCCAAAGAGATTGATAAACAGCAGCGAGCCGAGCAAGGCCAGCGGCACGGTCATCATTATTATAAATGGGTCTTTAAAACTCTCAAACTGAGCGGCAAGCACAAGGAAGATAAGGATGAGCGCCAGTCCAAAGGCAAACATCAGGCTGGACGAACTTTCGCGGAAATCGCGCGATTCGCCTGCCAATGCGGTGCGGAAAGTGTCGTCGAGAGTTTCGGAGGCTATGCGCTGCATTTCGTCAATACCCTGACCGATAGTGTATCCCGATTGCAAGCCCGCCGTTATCGTTGCCGCCACAAAGCGATTGTAGCGATAGAGCGTTGGCGGAGCGGATTCTTCGCGGAAGGAAGTAAAATTGGCGATTTGAATCATCCGTCCGCTACTGTTTTTGACGTAGAGCGAGCGGATATCGCTTGGCTGGTTGCGATTGTTGCGACGCAGTTTGCCAATTATCTGGTACTGTTTTCCGTTGCGATAGAAGTAGCCCATCCGCTGTCCGCTGAGCGCTAACTGGAAGGTTTGCCCTATATCGCGTGTGCTTACGCCGAGCTGGGTCGCCTTGTCGCGGTTGATCACCACCTGCAATTCGGGTTTGGTAAATTTCATATTTACGTCTGCCTGAGTGAGTATATTGCTTTGCGAAACCTTTTCCATGAACGGGGGAAGGATTTCTTTCAGTTTGTCGAGATTGGTTGCCTGAATAACATACTGGACGGGCATTCCGCCGCGCTGGGCGCTGAATGTCGATTGCTGAGTAACAAAAGTTCGCACCTTTGTTCGGGGAGCAATCAGCGCCGATACCTGATTGGCTATCTGCTGCTGCGAGCGGCTGCGTTCCGACAGTTCGGGGAGCATGACGTTTACAAATCCGTTGCTACTGCGGAGACGGGTTTGCACCATAATATTTTCGGGGATACTGTCGAGCAGTTCCTCGCCCAAATCCTGCAAAAAGGAGCTAACATAGTCGAAAGTTGCGCCCTGCTGGGCAACCAAGTTCATCGACAGGCGGGAGCGGTCTTCCAGCGGGGCAAGTTCCGAGCGTACCGAGCCAAAGAGAAAATAAACCGAGCCAAGCGACAAGCCCATGATGACCCAAACCAGCCATCGGTGGCGCAAAAACCCGTCGAGGCTACGGCTGTAAAAGTTGTTAAGCCACTCAAAAAAAGGTTCGGTAACGGTATAAAACCAGTTGTTGCGCTCCTTCTTTTTGAGGAGTTTGGTCGATAGCATGGGCGTCAGTGTTAGCGCCACAAACGACGAGATAACCACCGAAATGGCAAGCACCACGCTGAACTCGCGGAACAGTTTGCCCGTCATCCCTTCCATAAAAACTACGGGCAGAAATACCGAAACCAGCGTAATGGTGGTCGAAATTACGGCAAAATACAGTTCGTTAGAGCCTTTGATACCGGCTTCGCGGGGATTCATGCCTCGTTCGATTTTCACAAAGATATTTTCGACCACCACAATGGCGTCGTCCACAACCAGCCCCACCGCCAGCACAATGGCAAGCAGGGTGAGCACATTGATCGAGTAGCCAAACATATACATAAAGAAAAAAGTCCCAACCAGCGATACGGGAATGGCAATGACGGGAATAATGGTTGTGCGCACATTGCGCAGAAAGAGAAAAATGATGGCAACAACAATCAGCAGAGCCTCGTAGATTGTCGATTGCACTTCTTGTACCGAAGCGCGCACAAACCTTGTATTGTCGAATATTATGCTGGTTTCGATGTCTTCGGGAATATCTTTTTTCATTTCTGCGAGCCGGCGATAGACCTCGTCGGCAATTTCTATCTGATTGGCTCCGGGCTGAGGTACAATGATTGTGGCAACAGCCGGTTTGCCATTCAGTTTCATATAACTATATTCGTCTTCGGGATAAAGTTCGGCATAGCCCACATCCCGAAAACGGATATTCTGTTTATCAACGGTTTTTATAATGATATTGTTAAACTCTTCGGGCGTTTTCATCAGCCCCATAGTGCGGATACTCAGTTCGATAGTATTTCCTTCGACCGAGCCTGAAGGCAATTCCACATTTTCGCGGGTAATGGCATTTTGCACGTCGGCAGGGGTAATTCCCGTCGAGCCCATCTTGTCGGGATAGAGCCACAAACGCATCGAATAGCGCTGTTGCCCCCAAATCATCACGCCGCTCACGTTGGATATTGTTTGAAGACGTTCTTTAAAAGTCAGTTCGGCAATATCGGAAAGATCCATCAGCGGACGTTTCTGGCTTTGGATAGCAACGCCAATGATAGGCGTGGCGTCGGCGTCGTTTTTCGATACCGTAGGCGGGTCCACGTCCCGAGGCAAGAAACGCTGTGCCTGCGCCACCTTGTCGCGCACATCGTTTGCCGCCGTTTCCATGTCCACATTCAGTTCAAACTCAATAGTTATATTGCTCGACCCCTGACTGCTGTTGCTGGTGAGCGTGCGGATGCCCTGAATACCGTTGATTTGCTGTTCAAGCGGCTCGGTAATCTGGCTTTCGACCACGTCGGCATTTGCCCCCGGATAGGTTGTCTGAACCGAGATAATCGGGCGGTCAACGCTGGGATATTCTCTGATGCCAAGATAGGATATTCCTATCAGTCCGAAGATAACAATTATAAGATTGAGCACCGTAGCAAGCACGGGGCGGTTGATTGAGGTAGTGGGTAAACTTGCCATTTTCCTGTTTTTTTGTCGATTGTAAATCTGTATTTATATTAAAGGTACAGCCTCATTTCGACCGGTTTTCGCGACCGGATATCGACACGGAAATTCCGTCTCTAAGTTGCATTATACCTGTTGTTATCACCGTATCGCCGGTACTTAGCCCGCCCAGCACCTGAACGTATGATTCGGTGCGGATACCTGTTTCGATTTCGGAACGGACAGCCTTGCCGGCACGCATCCGGTACACAATTTGCCTGCCCATTTCGGGGATAACCGCCTCCGATGGCACGGATATTCCGCTGGCGTTAAAATCGAGTTTCAAAAGCAGCGAAGCGTAGGTGTTTGGCGGGATTTCGCCTTTGACATTGGGATAGTGGGCGCGGACAGTAAAGTTGTGCAAATCGGAACTTGCCGACTCCACTGCATACACTTTGGCTGAATAGACCGTTGTATCGTTATCGAGGTGGAAAGTGAGTTCCGTTCCTCGCCGTATCATTTTTATATAGGTTTCGGAAACAGACATTTCGAGTTTCAGCGGCGAGTTTTTTGTCAGTTTGGCAATCACCGTCGAAGGGTTTACATAAGCGCCTTCGCTCACATTGCGCAAGCCGATAAACCCGTCGAAGGGAGCGCGGAGTTCGGTTTCGCGTATCTGTGCCTTAACAAGGTCGATATCGGCTTTGGTGATTTCGACATTGGTCAGCGATTCGTCGTAAGCCTGCTGGCTAACGGCGTCGCGTTCGAGCAGCGATTTTTGCCTAAATTCCTTGCTACGATAGAGTTCAAGCTGGGCTTCGAGTTTTTTCAGTTGAGCCTGCAAACGGGCGTCATTGACCTTGGCAAGCAGCTGTTCCTTTTTCACCAGAGTTCCTTCTTCAAAAAGTATTTCGGTAATTCGTCCCGACGACTCGAAACTCAGATCCACTTCTTCGGACGCTCGCAGTTCGCCAATAGCGGGATATACGTCCGTCAGCCCGTGCGGTTCAACAAGATAGATGTTTACCGGCAACACGCGGGCTCGTCCGCCGCCGTCCCTTGCGGGCGCTGCGCCTCTGTTAGCGCTTTTGGGATAAAACAAATACGTTGCCAGTCCGGCAATCAGTAACAAAGAAATAATTGCAATTCTCTTTTTCTTCATTTTCAACACAGTTTACTAATATACATTTCGATACAACAAAAGCGCCTTCATATATGATTGTATATGTTAGCGCTTTTGAAATAAAAATTTTTAAATTTCGGCGGCAAAAGTAATACTATTTTTTTAATTATAAAAAAATTTTTTTTAATATTCTGATAATATGATTATTTACCGACACGCCAATACCGAGTTTTTTTTACTTTGTAGCAGGTTATGAGGTTGTGCGCAGTAATCACGACCCCGAATATAAATGTAAACTTTGCGACCGACTTGTTGGAAAATACCCCAAAACATTTAAATTCAAGGGTTGGCATCCGCAATGCCGCTGTTTTATGAAGGTTGTTTTGCAGGACGAAGAAACGTTCAACGCTCAGGAACTTTCCGACTTGCGGAGCGCGTTGTATGGTACGGAATACCGTAAACTGTCGTCGAAAAACGTCGTTACCGACCTCCCGGAGGGATTTAAGGAGTGGATGGCGGAAAATTCGACAAATCAGGCAAATTGGCGTTCAGCGCCGTATTTTGTGCGCGATAATTTTATTAACGGGACAATTGCCGACGGGCTTAAACCGGCTATCATCAAACCGCCTAAACCGGTCAAGACCGAAGAACAAAAAGCGGACATTCAAGCCCGTTGGAATACCCGCGTGGCAAGCCGGCAATATGACGAAACGCTTAAAAACACTGAAAGCAAATACGGTAAAGATAGCAAGGCAATTGCCAATTTGGTGGACAAAATCAGGGGCGAAATTGGTAAAGGCGCTCCTCCCGATACTGTCAAATCAATGATTGACAGGTTAAATCATAAAACGCAGGTTTTGGAAGCATGGAATGAAAGGGCGAAGCCGGTTGTGGTAAAAGAATATAAATTTAACAAAACAGAACTGAAAAAACGAGGATTTGAGATTGACGACAATAACGTAAACAAAAAGGTGTTTGATGACGTAATAAAAGGATTTAATCTGAATGAGTTTGATGATGAAATGAACGAGGTGGCAAAAAACCGTAATATTACATGGAAAGAAAAGTCAATCAATGCCGACGACAATTGTATTAATATTAATTTCGAATCTTCAAATGGGGTACTTTTACAAAGGAGGTATCAAAAGGGAGTTGTTTCTCATGAATTGTTTTATATCCCTGAGGATATGCAAGGACAAGGGTTTTCTAAGGAGGTTTTCAGGGTATTATATAAGCAGTACAAAAATGCCGGCATAGAAACCGTAAAAGTCCATGCAAATATTAATGTCGGTGGTTATACTTGGGCAAAATATGGTTTTATTGCAAATAAAGACGAATACAAACATCTTTTGTATTGGGCAGATAAACAAAGAAACAAGGGAGAAATTAATGCTGACCAATACAAGGATTTTGAGAAATGGTTAAAAGGGTATGAAAATAAAGACATTCCTATTTATGAAGTTGCATACGGCAAAGAGTACGGAAAAAATTTACTGATGAAGTCTGACTGGTATGGGTATATAAATTTTTTCGATACAAAAACAAAGAAAATATTCGAGGATTACCTCGCTAAGGGATGAAAAATAAATAACTTATAAACTTGCGATTTTTTGCCACGAAACAGGAACATCTTATATATTTCACATCCCTAAATAAAACGGTTTTTCGTATTACAAAAAACAATTGTTACATTTTTGTTGTATTCTTCCTTTGTTAATCCCATTCTTTTTAAAGCGGCTTCCACGTCGCCACCACTGTCTTTCACTGCAGCAACCTCCATCACGCGCAAATCCATTGCTTCCTGTTCGTCTTTGCAAAACTCCAAATGCATCAGCGTTGTTAATTCTTCTTCCATTTTTTTTAACTGTTAAATTATTATCTATATTTAATTTAAAGGCTTTGCTCCTGTCATTTTATTTATTTTTTACGTTCTTAATTGCCAAAGCAATCCTTATTTTCGGCGACAAAAGTACTGCTTTTTATCGAGACTGCAAAATTTTTCTTTTAAATGCCTGATTGTTTGGGCTTGTGCATATAAAATTCAGAGTTACCAAAGTTGAATATTCAAATTACAAATGGTATATTGATATTGATGTTATTGGGCAGATGTAGCGTAATATTCCTTTTTGTACCAATTTTCACTACCGTATTCACCGTATAATTTCTCAACAAAAAGGTATTCATTTAACCAAATATCAAATATTGCCGCTTTTTTATTCTCCGTTGGACGCTCATAATCTTCTGTCGAAAGTAACTCCATAAATTTTTTGCCGATTTTAGAGTTACTGCCAAAAAAGGCATACCAATCCGAACTTTCTTTTTCGGAAAAATCATCCTCAAAATGATTTTCATAAAACCAAAACATAAATGCCGTGTTTTGCCTTTCTTTATCAAAGGGATTTTCACTTTCGCCCTTGAAAAAGCGGTACATACTGTAATCTTTCATTTTATTTGCTTGTAAAAATTTGACAAAATATTTTTCATATCTTCGGGCAAATATCTTAATGCCTGAATTTTAATATGTTCGGGTATGCCGTAAAACGCTTCCGCAATGCTTCCGGTTATGGCTGCAATGGTATCGCTGTCGCCGCCAATGGAGACAGCCAAACGGACGGCGCTTTCAAAATCTGTACTTTCAAGAAAGCAAACAATGGCTTGTGGAACGGTAACTTGACATGTTTCGTTGAATGTGTTTGTCCGGCGGATTTCATCACAGGTCATGTCAAGGTTATAGCCGTATTCCCCTGTTACCAATTCTTTTATTTCGTGCTTTTGACTACCGAAACGGGATTGGTAAATACAATCGGCAATGGCAATTGCCCCCTTAATGCCTTCCGTGTGGTTGTGTGTACATTCTGCCGACCAGCGAGCCTCTTTCAATACCCTTGCCCTGTCGTCCGAAAACCAGGCGCAGGGCGACACTCGCATTGCCGAGCCGTTGCCAAAACTGTTGTAGGGCTTCGGACAGGGCAAATGTATCCATTGGGCAAATGAACCGCCATATCCGCCTTTGGGGTACGGATATTTCCGGCACCAATGTTGCAACGAATCGGCAAACGGGATTTTGTGTAAAAGCGCATCTGCCACCGCTATGGTGCAAATTGTGTCGTCTGTAAAAGCACAATCATTGGTAAATAATTCAAAATCAACATTTAGATTATTGTTAAACTCAAAACGTGAGCCTATTATGTCTCCTGTTATCGCTCCTGTCATTTTATTTATTTTTTACGTTCTTAATTGCCAAAGCAAGCCTTATTTTCGGCGACAAAAGTACTGCTTTTTATCGAGACTGCAAAATTTTTCTTTTATTCAATCATTCAATCATTCAGTTATTTATTAATAAGGTCCCTGCGGGACTTGGGATTGCTAAGCCATTTTGACCAACTTTATGGACGGACACTAATACGCCTGTAATAAAGACAGTTACGGTTTTATCCCGCAAAAAAATTTGTTGAATATAAATAATTTTCATCCCGCATTAAACCTTTGGACGGGATAACAGTCATATATGTAATTTAATTGGTTTTATAAAGTAAATGTTAGTTAGTTAGTTAGTATTAGAGAAGAAAAAGGTTGCCGGAAACGGCAGCCTTTTTCCATTTGTGCGTCGTCATGTAGAGACGGGGCGTGCCCCGTCTCTACGGAGTTGCGCTTGGCAGTCTCCACCGCCGCAGGCACTGACCACTGACCACTGACCACTGACCACTGACCACTCAAAAAATCCCCACTGTAAATTCTTTCAAATCAGGATTTTGCATTGATTTTGGGATTGAATTGCGGACGATATTCAGAATAACGTTCAGCAGGGCTTTGCGGACATAATTTCCGCTTGTTGCCAGGTTTATTTCTCTGACGGCGAGGCTGTTTTTCAGTGTCCGCAAATGCTCCTGTCTTTCTTCGTCCAGACTGATGGCGTGCATTTCGGGGATAATGGTAATGCCTGAATTATAATCGACTACATGAATGAGCGTTTCGATGCTTCCCGATTCGTATTTCAGACCCGACGAGTCGGTTTTTCGTTCTTTCATTCGGCAAAGGTATTCGATTTGTTTGCGCAGACAGTGCTCATTTTCAAGCAGCCAGATACGGTTTACGTCGATGCTGTCCAAGTCGATTTCTTTTTCGGCATAAGCCTCGTCCGAAGGGGAGACGTAGGCGTAGAATTTTTCGTAATACAGCGGTATTTCCGCCAGTTCGGGGTGGTTGAGCGGACCGGCAAGGATGCCGCCGTCGAGTTTGCCTGTAAGAATTTCGTTAATCAGGTTATTGGTGGTACTCTCTTTCAGTGTCAGGTCGATACCGCCGCAGTCGTTGCAATATTTTTGCAGCAGAACGGGCACAAGATACGAGGCAACGGTTGGGATTATTCCCAGCCGAAAACTGCCTTTGACCGTATTCTGTTCGTCGGAGGCGATTTCTTTCAGCATGTCGAACTGTTGCAGCAGAACACGCGCCTGCACTATAATCCGCTCACCGACAGACGTTGGCGCGACCGGATGCTTGCTGCGGTCGAAAATTTTTACCTCCAGTTCGTCTTCCAGTTTTTGAATCATCATGCTCAGTGTGGGCTGTGTAACACAGCAGTTTTCCGCTGCGCGGGCAAAATGTCTGAAATTATCGACTGCAATAATGTATTCTATCTGTTGAATATTCATAAAATTCTTTTAATCTATATAAATTTTGTCGATGCAAAGATAGGTATTTTCTTTTGACTGACATATTCCGTCGTTGTCGCGTGAAGTTTTTGGAGGATATAAGTTTTTATGTTTCAGATACATATTGTGTGATAAAAAAATTGCGCGTAACAAAAATATTACGCGCAAAATCATCAAATCATCGACTTGTTTTTTCAGAACTGTATGTACGCCACCTGCGATTGCAGATACTCCATCAGTCCGTGTTTGCCGTCGGCGCCACCGATGCCCGATTTGCGCCAGCCGGCGTGGAAGCCTTGCATTCCCTCGAAATTTTCGCGGTTTACATA
>JAITIA010000254.1 GCA_031279695.1 Prevotellaceae bacterium
GATTCGTCGTTTCGCGGACGCAGTCCTGCCCAGCCAACCAATGCCGAAGCATTTGGAAAACAGCTCATATCAGTGCCGATTTCTGAAAGAATTAACATTGCGCTTAATTTTTGAATGCACGGAACTATATGTGGCAATAAATGAATTTGAAAATTACAAGATAATACTAACAAATTTAAGAAACGACAAATCAAAATTTGTGCAAAAAAGCGTGGGAAATAATCTGAACGATTTGTATAAAGAGTTTCCCGAAAAAGCAAATGAAATAATAAATGAATGGAAAACAGAGCCTTTGTCAAAAGAAACAACGTGGATAATAAATCATGGATTGAGAAGTACAGGAAAGTAAAAAAATAGAAGCAGGCAAAACCTCGCATAACAGAACTGTTTACACCGCGTCGTCCGCTGTCCGAACTGTGATTTTAAAAATGATTTTTCTGATTTATAATCACAAAAATCAACCAAATCACATTAAAATCACAGTTCCGACAAATAATCAAAAAAAAAATCAAATAAATCACGCTAAAATCACAGTTCTGACAATTTTTTACTATATTTGCACCGTGCTTATAAACACAAAAAGAATATTAAGTAATTAAATATTAATAAATTAAATATTAATAAAATGAAAATAGAAGTAGCAAAAACGGGTTTCGCAAACCTTCCTGTCGAAAAAAGAGTTTGCCGTCAAAGCACAAATGCCGGAAGTTTTGTGCGGAAGTTTAACAAAGGGATAGATTTTTGTTTTGTCAAGTGAAATTTCATGCAGGATTTGGCAAACGATTAAACGTGTCGTAAAAAATATAGAAAAACATATTGACAAAGAATAAAAATACAGGAAATTATGGAAACGATAAAAGATGAAAAAATAAGCATTGGAAGAATAAATTGGATAAAAGCATCTTCTGAATTATCTTTCAATATTATTTCGCCGTATATTTATCAAAATCAAGATAAAAATATTGAAATTTTTGCATATTTGCCAGAATATGGTTCTCGAAATGGGGCATTAGTGGATATAACTTTTCCCCCTGAATATGAAATAAATAAAGAGATAAAAAAAGTAGCAGAAATTATGGAATGTTTTTATAGTTGTATAAATATTGATGAATGTCAAAATTATGATGAAAATTATTTTAAGGAAACACTTAACGATTGGAGAAAATATAATGAAGAATAATAAAATAAAAATAATGTTTTTCTATAAAATTAAATTAATATGGATATTTGTGTAAAACTGTTTAATAAACGAATATTATTTCTCATAACTTTCATACTGGCAATATTCTTAAATGCGACGCCTGTATATGCAAATGTGATTTGGCCATCTTTATATATTATATCAGGAATGATGTCTTGGTGGATAATAGCAGCTGGTCTGATAATTGAATTTATATTCATCAAAATATTTACTAAAGATAGTTATATAAAATCTGTCATTATGGATATTACTATAAATACAATTTCATCATTAGTTGGTATTGTTGTAATACCTTTGACCGGTATTTTAATTGAATTAATTTATATTCTATTCGATATTGGAGGTTGGAATATTTTGCATTGGATATTAGGCTATCTATTTACTGTATTTTGTAATGCCGCCATTGAATCTTTAGCATTAACGCTAATATTTAAAAAAATATACAAAAAGGTATTTTGGTGGATGTTTTGTGCAAATATATTTAGTGTAATAATGTGTATATTAAAAATAGAAGAAATAATAAAATAAAAGATAATTAAACTTTAATACAGTATATTATGAACAGATTTTATTTAACAGTGATATTTATGCTTGTTTGCCGGATTACGATGGCAGGCAGCATTATAACAGGTTGTGTCTTTGACGATAACAACAAAAACGGCAAGCGCGACAGGTCTGAAAAAGGCGTCGCCGGCGTGCCGGTATCCAACGGGACGGATGTAACGTTGACGGACGCCAAAGGCATATACCGCATGGAAGTGGACGACGATAACATCGTCTTTGTGATAAAGCCGTCCGGTTACAGAACGGGCGTGGACGAATACAATATTCCCCGCTTCTTCTATATTCACAAGCCCAACGGGTCGCCCGCCACACGCTACAAGGGGGTGTCGCCAACGGGAGCGATTCCCAAATCGGTCGATTTTCCTCTGTATAAATACGATGAGCCGGACAAGTTTACGGCGCTCATATTTGGAGACACGCAGGCGTACTCCGAAGAGGACATCGGATTTATCGAACGCGGTGTTGTTGCCGAAGTCATCGGAACAAAAGAGGCTGCTTTCGGAATTACCCTCGGCGATCTGGTGGGCGACAATCTGGATTTGCACAAGCCTTACAGGGATGTTATCGGGAAAATCGGACTGCCCTGGTATAATGTGATGGGTAATCACGACGTGAACTACGACGCCACAACAGATAAACTTTCGGACGAAACGTTTGAGTCCGGTTTCGGTCCCAACAACTATTCATTCAACTACGGCAAAGCGCATTTTATTGTGCTTGACGATATTCTCTGTCCCAATCCGGCAACGGGAAAAAACTACATCGGCGGTCTGCGCGACGACCAGATGCAGTTTGTGGAAAACGATTTGAAGCATGTTCCCGCCGACCGGCTTGTGGTTGTTGCCCTCCATATTCCCCTGACGGAAGGTATCAGCAATTTCCGCGACAGCGACCGGCAACGTCTGTACGCCATATTCGACAAATATCCCAAAGTGCTGATACTCTCGGCGCATACACATTTTCAATGTCAGGGTTTTGCAGGACGCAATATCCACGAATACAACGTGGGAACGGTATGCGGCGACTGGAATTCGGGGACGCACAACAAGGACGGAATTCCTCTGTCAATTATGCGCGACGGCACGCCCCCAGGCTATGCTTTTCTGAGAATTGACGGCAACAGTTATGCAACCGACTATAAAGTACGGAATTACCCTGCCTCATACCTCATATCGATATACAATCCCAAAGTTGTCCGCGCCCGACATTCCACCAGCGCCGCCATTTATGCGAATTTCTTCATGGGAAGCAGCCGCGACGAACTGAGTTACCGTGTCGATGACGGCGAATGGCGAGCCATGCAACGTCGCGAAGAATTCGATCCGGCTTATTACAGATACGTACAGGATTGGGACTTTCTGGACAGCCTTGTTCCCGGACGGCGTCCCTCAAATCCGATAATATGCAGGCACTTGTGGCGAGGAGATATTCCCACCAACCTGCCGACAGGCAAACACCGTATCGAAGTACGAGCCAAAGACATGTTCGGACGTGAATTTATTCAGTCAAACAGTTTTTTAATTTCAGACTTATGATTGACGATTGTAGATTGACGATTGTTAATCGAAAATCATAAATCATCAATTAAAAAAATCAAAAATCAAAAATCAAAAATCAAATGATACATTTTGCGTGGAAAAACATTTGGCGAAATAAAGTTCGCAGCGGCGTCATACTTGGCGCAATTGCTCTCGGACTGTTTTCGGGTACATACCTCTCTGCTTTCATGAGCGGATGGATGGAAAATACGGTGAACAGCGATATAGGTACACATCTTGCGCATGTGCAAATTCACGACACGGCATTTATGGCAAACGGCGATATAGGCGCCTGTTTTTCAGCCGAAACAGTATCGACAGCAATACGTCGGTCGGGCTTGTCGGCGGCTTTCAGTTGCCGGTTGAAACTGTCGGGAATGCTGGCGTCGGCAAACAATGCGGTGGGCGTAAGCGCCAAAGGCGTGGATGCGGAGGCGGAAAAAACGGTCTCGACCGTCTGGCAACATATCCCCGACACTCTCGGCGCTTTTTTGCCCGACGAAGCGCGTATGCCCATTGTTGTTAGCCGTAAAATTGCCGACAAACTGAAAGTGCGGCTGAAATCCAAACTCGTGTTCACTTTTCAGGACGTTCAGGGAGAGATGCAGAGCATCGCCTTTCGCGTTTGCGGCATCTACAAAACCACCAACGGTATGTTCGACGAAAGCAATATCTTTGTGCGTCTCGGCGATATTGCCGCATACACCGGCTTGCCGCCCGGCGCGGTGCACGAACTTGCCGCCACCGTTGCCGACCTGCAAACCTGCGAACTGGTTGCTCCTCAGATGAAAACACTCTTCCCCAATATGTGCGTACAGGACTGGGGCGAAATCAACCCAACGCTGCGCATGAGTCTTGCGTGGACGGATATGATTGCAGTTGTGCTGATTGGTATTTTTCTCTTTGCCCTCTCGTTTGGCATAATCAATACCATGCTCATGGCAGTGCTCGAACGCACGCGCGAACTGGGCGTGCTGGGAGCAATTGGAATGACTAAGGGACGGATATTCCGAATGATAATGCTCGAAACGGTTTTTCTTACCCTTGCCGGCAGCGTTGCAGGCGTGGCGCTGGGCGCAGCCGTCATTATCCCCTCCATGACAACAGGTATCGACCTGAGTTTCCTCATGGGCGACCTTTTTGAAGACTATGGCTACGGCTCGACAGTCTATCCGAAACTGAACATGGAAATGCTAATCGAGATTTTTATCATGGTGATACTCGCAGGAATTATCTCCGCCATATATCCGGCTCGCAAAGCCCTGAAACAAAAACCCGTGGAAGCAATGCGGAGATAGAATGCGATTTTTTGATTGATGATTTTTGATTGATGATTGATACTTGATGATTGATGATTGATGATTGATGATTGATAATTGATAATTGATAATTGATGATTGATAATTGATGATTGATGTTTTTTGATTGATGTTTTGACACCTGACAGGGCTACTCCGCCGTCAGAACATTAATCACTAATCACTAATCACTGATCACTAATCGGAATATTGCCATGCACAATGCCCACGTTTCGCTTGGTAAATACCTGTATGGAGGTCGGCAAACAGGATTTTCCGGTTGCGGATAGCAATATTGCGGTATGCAACCGCAATATTGCTATCCGCAACCTCGACCTCGCGTTGCACGAGCGCGGATATTGCCGTTCGAAAACGGAATCTTCCGGTCGGCGACAGAAACGTTTCGATTGAAAAAAGAAATTTTCCGGTCGGCAAACGGAATTTCGAGCGGCAAAACGGGTATAATTGCTATCCACAAACGGAATGTTGCGATAAAAAACCGCAATATTGTCGTCGAAAAACGGAAAGTCGAAGTCGGCGACAGAAATGAAGGAGTAAAACAATTCGTGGAGTTCAAAATATGCAGAGAAAATTACAGACAAACAACAAAAGTACGAAGAAATAAGGTGCGGGATGGCAAACAGGGAAATAGAAAGTAACGTTAAGCAAATCCACTTCGGGATTAGCGAGCGTTAAACCTGTGCAGCTGCCTGTTTTTATTGCTTCCGCCTGCTTTTTCATGGTGGCGAGCGTAGTGTTGTTGGCTTCGATTTGCTGCAGCACGCTTCCTGTTTTCTTTTAATTTTTAATTTATCATATCCCCCTCCCGCAGGCAACGCTCCGCTCGCCTGCGGTTATGAAAATCAGACTTTTCAAGTCCTGCAGCTCGTATGACCGCCCGCCCGAAGGGCGTAATCTTCATAACCGCAATGCCAACGGCTTGCGGCGGTGCAATGCGGGAGCGTCCGCTGCTCCCTGTTCGGACAAGGTTATACCTTGTCCGCTCTATCCAGCTCCCTGTTCGGACAAGGTTCTACCTTGTCCGCTCTATCCACGCAGGCTGTGCCTGCATTTGCATCTTTGCCGGCAGGCGCAGCCTGCCAGAATAAACCGGACGAGGCACAGCCTCGTCCGAACAACGGGTTGTTGCCCTCAGGCATTAATCATTAATCACCGGAAAGCGCCTGTTCGAGGTCGTCAATCAGTCGTTGCGGCTCTTCCAGCCCGATGCTGACACGAATGGCATACTGTCCGTAGTCCTTGGTTGTGTGTCGGATAATCTTGCTCATGATATCGTTGCCACCGTAATCGGAGGCGACTAGCAGGCTTTCGGCGTGTCCGAGCGAGACTACGCGGCGGAATATCTTCAACTTATTCACAAACTTACCGTGTGTTGTATCGGCGTCTTTGAGGCGGAAATTAATCATTCCCGAGAAGGCTTTCATCTGACGTTTGGCGACCTCGTGCTGAGGATGACTTTCCAGCCCCGGGTAATAGATTCGCTCCACCATCTTGTGTGATTCGAGATATTTTGCCACCGTCATAGCTGTTTCGGAGATGCGTTTCATGCGCAGCGGCAGGGTTGCCATACCGCGACCAATCAGCCACGCATTGAACGGGCTGATGCATGCGCCCAAACGTACCAGCCCTTCGCGACGAATGTTGTCCACGAGGTCGGCGCGTCCGATTACTGCGCCTCCGCCCGCGTCGCCATGTCCGTTGATATATTTGGTCAGGCTGTGGAACACGAGGTCGGCGCCCAGCAACAGGGGTTTGAGCAGAACGGGCGACGCCCATGTGCTGTCCACCGTCAGAATGGCTCCGGCGCTGTGGGCTATGGCGGCAATCTTCTCCACGTCGGCAACCAGCGTCAGCGGGTTAGCGGGCGTTTCGAGATGCACTAAACGGGTATTTTCGCGCAGCAGTCCGTGCAGGGAATCGGGGTCGGCAGGGTCGAAAAAATCAACCTCCACGCCGTAGCGCTCGCACAGATGTCCCTTGATAAACTGCCAGACGCTGATATAACACGGGTTGGAGCAGAGGATGTGGTCGCCACGATTGAGAAGAATGAACATCGCGGTGTTAATGGCGGCGCATCCGGAGCTAAAAGCAACGCACTTTTCGCCGCGTTCGAGTTTGGCGAGGGCGCGTTCCAGAAAGTCCTCATTCGGATGTCCGTCGCGAAAATAGCCGTATCCCTTACCACTGTACGACACGTTGGCATAGATAGGACGGAAAACAGCGCCGGCAGCGGGGTCATAGTCGCCCCGTCCTTCCAAACAGAGAGCCGTATCCTCGCAGATAGCCGCATCCTGGTCAAACAAATTCTGATAAGTATCGATATTCCCCTTTGGCGCTCCCGCCTGCGTTGCTACTGTGGGCGCAATCATGGCGGAGACCGTCCCTGAAATGGTTTTTATTGCTGTTCTTCTATTCATTACTATATATATTAATCACTAATCATTAATCATTAATCACTAATCACTAATCACTAATCACTAATCACTAATCACTAATCACTAATCACTAATCACTAATCACTAGTTATTCTTTTCCTGCGTATTTACGGAACAGGTGATATTCCGCCTCTTTATAGGGTTTACCGTTTTTGCGGATAAGGTCGTGCTGCCAAATTTCGGGCATGGGCGTATCCTTCCTGCTTCCCCAGTGGAAATACGTTTGCGTGCGACCTTCCACCAATCCCCAGTTGTAAATCCCAACCTTATATTCGTCGAATATCGGGAAACAGTTTTCGGGCATATTTCCGCTCTGCCTATGCAGCCATTCGGTACAGAGTAGCGGTCGCCCGTGTTTTTGGTAGGATGCAACCGACTTTTTCATTGAATCTGGTATGGCATATTCGTGAAACGAAACAAGATCGGAAGAACTTAGCAGCGCCCGATTCAGTCGTCCGGTCGAGGCGGTCCATACGCCTATGGTGATTGGCTGAGCCGGTTTCATTTCCCTTGCCCACGCAAAGACGTTTTTAACAAAGTCGATGTATTTGCCACCATGCCCCGGCTCGTTGTAGAGGTCCCAGATAATAATCCGTTTGTCCTGTCCGAAAGTCCCGACAATATCCTGCAAATAGGC